>NZ_JAEEGC010000227.1 GCF_019207025.1 Clostridium thailandense
CCTGCGTATAAGTTAAGTGCCGGGCATAGGTGTCTATAATAAGAATTTAAGATCTTAAAAGCTGAGGTTTCAATATACTACTTAATTCAGAAAATGGAATTTTTATTACTGGTATTTCAGATCCTACTGGAGCAATTTCATTAAACCTAAAAAATATAACTAGGTTATCATTATCTAAATAGTAGGGTTGGTCTTTTGCAATTCCTTTAAACTGATTCGTATTTCCATGAATTTTACTTGTAATTAACTTATTTAATGTTCCTATATAGTCTGTATTTGGCTTAAATAAGCTGCCAATAGACATAGATTCTCCAGAGCTAAGATCATAATTGTAAGTTGTCCTTATATAACTACTCCTTCCATTAATATATTGCTGATAGATTATTGAAATGCTTAAAATGTTATTTTTATTATAAGTTATCAGATAAGTATTTGAAATTTCATAATGAGTAATAGGTCTGCCATGCATTTCAGCCTCTTTGGCATTTTCATCTGCAGCGGTTTCCATTTCACTTTTAAATTCTAATATATCGTTATTTATATTTTTATTTATATTGTTAAGGATTTGTGGATTGATCTGTCCATGAAGCACGGGAATTTGTAATGCTTCATGTATTTTGTCATTTTTCATTGAGATATCTTGGGAAGTAACACTTAGGGGGTTAGGAGAAGTTCGCATAGAGAATTGAATACATCTCTGAAAAGGACAAAACTCATTACAGTCTAGGAATGGACATATCATATATATACCTCCTTTACAAGTCTACTTATTAGAATATGCATGTAGTTTGTAAAAAGGTACTTAATTTAAAATATAAAAAACGGTAGTAATATATGAGTGTAAAATATGCCAATTTTAAATATGATTATTGATAAAATTCTTAATAAAATTAAGAAAATTTATATAAAACATAAAAAAATTAGCCTATCAATAATAACACTTTTCATACATGAAAAAAAGTGTTATTATAATGGATGTGAGACAAAAATGTCACAATTATGAGACTGTTTTGTCTCAATTATGAAAGAATGTATACAAGCATGAAAGAAAAGATACAAAATGTAAATGTTTATGAAAACGTATGCAAGTTAAAGCTATATAACTTAGCTATAAAATATATCTTTAACTTAACATAAAATAAATATAAATGGGGGAGAAAACAATGACGGAATTATCTACCAAAGGAAAAGTTAATAATGCCCAAAAGCTTCATGTAAATAAGGGATTATTACTATTCTTGTTACTATTTTTTATAGCTAGTGCACTTATTTTAATACCTAGTATAAATCATAATGTGTCATCAAGTATGTCATTAATTAATTCTGAAGGAGGTAAAGTATATCAAAATTCTTCACAGTATACTACTATTTTTGATACATTAAAATATGAGCGTTCTATTCATATTTTAGCTATGCTGCTTGTAGGGTTTGGTTTTCTAATGGTCTTTGTAAGAAAGCATGGATATAGTTCAATTACAGCAACATTTCTTGTTGTGAGCATAGCTATACCAATGTACGTAATTATAAAAAGCTTTGGAGGAGAAAGTTTTAGTAAACCAACTATAAGCATTGATACTCTTCTATATGCAGAATTTGCTGCAGCAAGTTTACTTATAGCAATTGGAGCTCCACTTGGGCGTTTAAAAATGGATCAGTATGTTATAATGGGATTGTTGTTTGTTCCAGCCTATATATTTAATGAATGGTTATTATTAGAAAGTGGCATATTTAAAGGATTTCTTGATACTGGTGGATCAATTGTTATACATGCATTTGGTGCATATTTTGGATTGGGAGTTATAGCAAATACTTTATCTAGATTTAAAAATGACGAAGCTTGTGAAAATGATTCAAATTCAAATCAATTTTGTCTTTTAGGAAGTATGATATTATGGCTTTTCTGGCCATCTTTTACAAGTGCAATTGTAGCACCAGAGAGAGTTGTTTTAACTGCAGTAAATACAATTTTTGCTCTATGTGGTGCAACACTAGCAACATACATATTTACAAAAATTATTAGAGGTAAGATTGAAATAGAAGATATTGCTAATGCCGCTCTTGCAGGTGGAGTTGCCATAGGTTCCACTTGTGATATGACAACACCTGGATATGCTATGCTTATCGGAATAGCTGCTGGAGCACTTAGTGTAATTGGCTATAGTATTATAGCTCCAAAACTTGAGAAATTTATAAAAGGAACAGATACTTGTGGAATTAATAATCTACATGGAATGCCTGGAATACTTGGAGGTATTGTAGCAGTATTTATAACTGGACAACCTGTAACACAGTTGTCAGGAATAATAGTTACTTTACTTGTAGCTTTTGTATGTGGAAAGATAACAGGAGTCGTTATAAATTTACTTGGCAAAAAGGCTATTCCATATAGTGATAGTGATGAATTTTTTGTTGAGGAAGGAAGTATTGATACCTTAAGTACTTCAGGCTCTTCACAAAAATTAGGATAACGTTATACTGTTTTGAATTTTAAGAAACTGTTCTCGTCCTTATATTATTTATAAGGACGAGTTTTTATAGTGCTGAGGCTTTGAAACATCTCCCGGAGCATAAGTCAACTTTCTGCAGTGTTTTTCTAAATTTATATATTTTGATTTACTCTGTACTTGTGTTGAGGTCTGCCGATTTTCCCATATTCAATAAGTTTTTCTAACTTCTTTTCTTTTTCCATATATTCTAGATATTTTCTAATCGTAACTCTTGCGACTCCAAGAGTTTCAGATAAATCTTCAGCAGTAAAATAATCATCATGCTCTTTTTCGATAAAATTCCATATTTTCTTATAGGTATATTTATTAAAGCCTTTCTCTGGTATATCTGTTTTATCTTCAGTTGTAAAGGTGCTATTTAAAATCATTCTATCTAATTGACTTTGGTCAATAGTTTCCTGACTCTTAAAATTAGCATATCTATCTTTAAACAAATTAAGAGCTTCTTTAAATCTTGTAAAGGTAAAAGGTTTTATAAGATAATCTATGGCGCCAAATCTAAAGGCTTCTTGAACTCTATCTACAGTTTTATCAGCAGTTATAAGTATAACATCAATGAGAACGTCTTCTTGTCTCAGCCATTTCAAAAAATCCATTCCATTTTCTTTAGGTAAATAAACGTCAAGAAGAATTAAATCAACTTTATTTTTTAATATAAAATCTTTGGCATCTTGAAGATTTGTAGCCGCTTTTGCTAAGCTAAAACCTTCAACTTTTCTCAAAAATTTAGAGTTTATTTCTAAAACCATAGGATCATCTTCTATTATCATAACTCGAATCACATTTATCACTCCTTTACATAGGTATACATATATCCCAAGTGGTACCATTATCAATTTTGAAATCGATAGTACCTTTGGCTTCATCAATTATGTTTTTAACTAAGTACATGCCATAACCTCTTTGCCCATCTTTACTTGTAACACCCATATTATAAATTTTATCGCGAATATCGTTTCGAATACCAGGCCCATTATCTCTTAATATAACTTTTAGTGAGTCGCTCTGCTCGTAGATTTTTAGATATATTTCACCACTTCCGTCATTTTTAACTTCATCTAAGGAATTTTCAATAAGATTTCCAAGTATTGAAACAAGTTCTTCGGAGGTTAAATATTTAGGAAGTCTTTTTAATGTGGATTCTTCATCTATAATAAACTTTACTCTTGATTCTTCTGATTTACTATATTTAGCAAGTAAAAGTGCTGCAACAGATATATCTTTTATACTTTTAGTTATTATTGTACTTATATTTTTCTTTTCATTTGCTACATTATTTATAAATTTAAGAGCCTCATCATATTCCTCAAGTTGTATTAGCCCTGAAATAGTATGAAGTTTATTCATAAACTCGTGGTTTTGAGCTCTAAGTGACCATGTGACTTTTTTAATTCCAGTAAGTTCTTCAGCTAATTTTTTTATTTCAGTCATGTTTCTAAAATTAATTAAAAGTCCTATAAGTTGACCTTTCTCATTCTTTAGTGGTGCATACTTAGAAATTATGCTAACACCAGGCTTTACTTTTACCTCTAAATTTTCGATAGTTTCACCACTTTGTAGAACGTAATCAATTCTAGTTCCATAAACAAATTCACTTATGTGTGTACCGATATCTTTATCTTGTAATTCTAATATTTCAGCAGCTTCCTTATTAAAAAGTGTTATTCTGCCTTTTGTATCTAATGAAATAATTCCTTCTTTAATTGTTTCAAGCACAGTTTCCTTTTGCTTTAGTATTAAAGCTATCTCCTCAGGTTCAAGGCCTAAAATTGTCTGTTTAATATTATAAGAAATTAAAATTGCCCCTATAGTACCTAATATAAGTCCTAAAGCTATAAATGGAATGAACTTCTCCATTTTAGCATATACATCATGGTTAAAGTTACCTTTCAGGACACCGACACATACTGCACCAATTTGTTTATTATCTACAAAAATAGGGGCGAAGGCTCTGAAGGATGGACCTAAGCTGCCTGTAGATACAGAAATGTATTCTTCTCCTCTTTTCAAAACTCTTTGTTCATCACCACCTTCAAATTTTTTGCCTATCTTCTCTTTTTGTGGGTGTGACTGCCTTATTCCGTTCATATCCATTACTACTATAAATTGAACATTTACTTTACTTCTGATATTTTCCATTTCATTATTTAACATGTTATTTGATACTTCACCATTTTTACTAAAGTATTCTCTAACAACAAAATTTTCTGCAATTGAACCAGCTAAATCTAACATCCCTTTACTAATTTGTGTTTTTAATAAATCTTTCATTTGATAAAAAGATAGTATAGTTATGCTACCTACAGAAAGAAGCAGAATGCCTACTACAAAATAAGTTATTTTTTGTCTAAGTTTCATTATTCCACCCTCACTAGTTTTAATTATAATTTACAAGTTTATATAAATTTTAAATATAAACAAGAAAAAACTCAATAATAATCTGGGCTGTTGCACTATATAGATAAACACACTAGAAAGTGGACTTATGCGCAGGTATATGTTTCCAAAGCTGAAAGCACATATAAAAACTTTTTAATCAATCTTAGCGAAGTATTTTAGAAAATCTTAGGACTTCTGATATGGTTAAAAGCCTAAATGGCTTTTAACGAGCAACTTATCAAGGCTAATTGATAAGTTGGTCCGTCTTGAGGTATGAGTTTATCAGATGTCCTTAGATGTTCAAAATACTAAGCTTTAGATTGATTAAAAGTTTTTATTGTGTTGAAGCTTGGAAACATATACCGGAGTGTAAGTTAACTTTCAGGGGTGTTTATCTATAAGTACAACAGCCCTATAAAAGATCATTATTATTGTATCAAAATTTTTGGAATCGCTTTTTATCATGCAATAGCTTCGTTATTTAATTTTTTCATTTTATTATTTTTAAGTATTTTAAATACATAAGACACAATGAATGGGCAAAGTATAGCAGATACTACACACGCTGCTGCAACCTGTGCCGTAGCTACTGTTGCTACAACAGCTAATGTTGGGTCCGCTGCCGCAACAGCCGCTGGTGTCGCTACAGCATTTCCTGCAGTTGATCCTGTTGCTAGTCCAATTATAGGCTCTTCCTTAAATAATTTAAGAAGTATAAAGGCTCCTATTCCCGTAAAGGCAGCTATTACTCCTAATAATATACCAGGGCCTCCAGCTTTAACAATAGTTTCAAGATTCATTCCAGCACCTAATGGGAAGGAGAAGAATGGAATTAATAACATTTTACTGCTTCCAAGGAATTTTCTCATTTCAGTATCAAGATTTCCTAAAATCATGCCTATTACTATTGGAACCATTACTGCTACAAGCGCTTTAAAAGGAACTTGAGCAAGTCCCGATGCACCTAATGCAACTAATGTGAAAAATGGACCATCCTTTAAAGACAGTAAAGCATAAGCACCTACGTCAGTTTCATCACCATATTGTGAAGCAAGAGATGCGTATAATCCACCGTTACAATTTGTTAATGCTGAAAGAATCGCAAGTGGTGATAAGCCTAATACTCCAGCAGGTCCAAAAACTTTTCCTACAAATATACCAATGCCAGCACCTACTAAAAATTTTCCGGATATCAATATTGCACCTTTTTTTATTGCCTTTGGTGCTAATTTGAAATTAATTTGTGATCCTATTAAAAACATAAAACAAGCTAAGATTGTTGATGATGCGCTTGAACTGAATAATGCAGTTGTAAAACCACCGATTTTTAAAAACTGTGGACAAAAGGTGTTAACTAATACTCCTAGAAAAAGAGGAACAACCATCATACCGCCTGGAATTTTATCAAGTGTTTTTTTAATTGGAATTTGCATTTTCATACCTCCATTTATTTTTTATTTTATAATCGTGCTACACCAGTTTCTTTAGCTGCTCTAATAATCTCTTCTGCTACATTTGCAGCTACTTTTTTATCTAATGCACTTGGTATTACATTGTTTTCATTTAAATCTTCATCTTTAATGCTGCTTGCTATAGCATAAGCCGCTGCTATTTTCATTTCTTCATTAATTTCTTTTGCTCGACAATCTAAAGCTCCTCTAAATATTCCTGGGAAAGCTAGTACATTATTAACCTGGTTTGGGAAATCTGAACGGCCTGTACCTACTACTCTTGCCCCAGCTGCTTTAGCTTCATCAGGCATTATTTCTGGAGTTGGATTTGCCATAGCGAAAAATATAGAATCCTTGTTCATTGATTTTACCATGTCCTGGCTTACTATTCCTGGAGCTGAAACTCCTATAAATACATCTGCACCTACTAATGCATCTGCCAAATTTCCTTGCATATTATCTGGGTTAGTTATTTTGGCAAGTTCTTTTTTAGCATCATCTACATTTTCTATTCCTCTGTAAAGAATACCAACCTTATCACATGCAATTAGATTCTTTACTCCTGAAGACAGTAATAATTTAGCTATAGCAGTTCCTGCAGCTCCTGCACCATTTATAACAACTTTTATGTCTTCTATTTTCTTATTAACAACTTTTAAAGCATTTATTACTCCTGCAAGAACAACTATTGCAGTTCCATGTTGGTCATCATGGAATACAGGTATATCAAGCTCTTTCTTTAATTTTTCTTCAATTTCAAAACATCTTGGAGCTCCGATATCCTCTAGATTAATTCCACCAAATCCTGGAGCTATAAGCTTTACAGTTTTTACAATCTCATCAACATCCTTAGTATCTAGACATATAGGAAAAGCATCAACATTAGCAAATTCTTTAAACAATATAGATTTTCCCTCCATAACTGGAAGCCCAGCTTTAGGCCCTATATCGCCAAGTCCTAGCACTGCAGTTCCATCTGTAACTACAGCTACTAAATTTCCCTTAGAAGTATATTTGTACACGTTTTCTTCGTTTTGATGAATCTTTCTGCAAGGTTCTGCAACACCAGGTGTATAAGCAAGGCTCAAATCGTCCTTTGTCTCTACCTTTATTTTTGATGTAACCTCAATTTTACCTATATTTTTTTCATGCAATTTTAAACTTTCTTCAAAGTAATTCATTTAAATCATCCTCCCTAATTAATGTTTTGATAACATTTACATCCTGTAATGATATAATATCAGCGGAAGAATAAAATTAAAATATTACGTAAATTTAAAATATATTTTGTTCTTTTAGAAATCTTTGAAGAAAATTTAACAATATTCAGATAATGAGATGAAGCTAGGAAAATTGCAGAGGCAAGGAATAATTTCATAAAACTTTTATAAAAAACGTGATTAATTTACTTTATTAATGATTTCAATTCAGTTACAATATAATTGGGTTTAAGTGAACTTTTGAAGTCTAACAGAAAGAAAGGTGTATCTAACATGAAAATTGATAAATTGTTTTTAAATGCAGGAAAAAATGATGAAGAAGAAAAGCAAAGTTGGATTTCAAAAATAGTAAATGGTAAGAAACCATCAAAAAAAAGTAATTACGGACACTGTAATGCTTACACTTCAGTGGTTTGTCTAAGGTGCGATAAGTGTTGGGGGTACAGCGCTAGGAGCTTAGAAAAATCAAATGAAGAATAGTTAATGAAGTATGTAAAAGCAAGAGGATATATATTCTCTTGCTTTTTCAAGGAAAAAACATCTATTAAAACATATATTTTGAGGGAAGGTGAAATGAATGTCTAAGCATAATAAAACGGTTCTTTTAGCTACTTTTTCATTAGCCTTTGTAGCAATATTTTGGGGAACGAGCTATGCTATTGTAAAAGATTCTTTAAATGATATTAAACCATTTCAATTGATGACTTTAAGATTTGGATTATCGACTATTATATTATCTCTTATATTTTGGAAGAAACTAAAAAAGATAAATAAAAGAGATTTATGTCAGGGGTCGATAATTGGAGTATTTTTGTTTCTGGCATTCTTAACATTAGTAATAGGAATTCTATATACAACTGCTTCAAAGCAATCTTTTTTAGTTGGAGCTTATATAATAATAGTTCCGTTTCTAGCATGGGGAATAAATAAAAGAGTTCCGAATAGATATGAAATTATAGGTGCCCTTATATCAATAGTAGGTATTGGATTATTAACTTTAGACGGGTCGCTTTATATAAATAAAGGAGATGTAATATCCATTTTTTGTTCAATATCTTTTGCTTGTCATATGATCGCTATAGAATATTTCAGCAAAGATTCAGATCCTATAATTTCAACAATAGTACAGTTTGCAATAGGATCAATACTATTTGTAATGCTTACAGGAATATTTGAATCTTATAAAATTAATTTTACGCCTAAAATGATTAAATCTACAGCATATCTTGTAATAGTAACTACTGTAATACCATTTTTAGTACAAAATATAGCACAAAAATATATTTCATCAACAAGTACAGCTCTTATATTTACTCTAGAGTCTGCCTTTGGGGGAATATTTGCTTTATTCTTTTTAAATGAAACAATGACATGTAAAATGATAGCAGGAAGTATTGTTATTTTTTTAGGAATTATTACTGAAGAAACAAAACTGAGTTTTCTAAAGAAATTGAAAAGAACTAAGAGTGATGTTGTTTCAGATACTCATGTTATGTGAAGTAACTCAAAATAGCGTAACTATTTGTTTTACCGTACTGCATTGCAGTACGGTTTTTTAATTGTAAGAAATTCTTAATAATTATATAAGCTATTTTGTAATTTTTAGCATGTAAAATTATACATATAAACAGTTTTTGAAAGATGGTGATGTTTAAATTTATAATCTGAAAGCTTAGAAAGGAGGAAAAAAGATATGTTTAAACGAATATTGAAAAAAGAGAATTCTAAAATTTGGAGGTTATTATGCTTAAACAAAAAGTTTTGATAGTAGATGATGAAAAAGATATAAGAGATGCTATAGAAATTTATTTGAGAAGCAGTGATATAGGAGTGGTAAAAGCAGCAGACGGATTGGAGGCATTAGATATATTAGAACGGGAAAATATACAGTTAATAATACTAGATATAATGATGCCTAAATTAGATGGGATAAGAACTTGTATGAAAATAAGAGAGAGTAGAAATATACCGGTAATAATGTTATCTGCAAAAAGCGAAGATACAGATAAAATATTGGGTCTAAATATTGGAGCCGATGACTATATGACAAAACCCTTCAGCCCATTAGAACTTGTGGCTAGAGTTAAATCTCAGTTAAGAAGATTCCTTTTGCTTGGTAATGCTGATTCAAATGAGCAAAATACAAATAAAGATGAACTATCAATAAGGGGACTAACCATAAATAAAGCTTCAAATGTAGTGAAGGTAGATGGTGAAGAAGTGAAGTTAACACCTTTAGAATTTAAGATAGTACTGTTGTTTGCAGAAAATGTTGGAAGGGTTTTATCAATTAAGCAGATATATGAAAATGTATGGAATGAACCTTTTTATAAAAGTGAAAATACTGTAACGGTTCATATAAGAAGGATAAGAGAAAAGCTTGAAATAAATCCTAAAGAACCAAAATATATAAAGGTGGTGTGGGGAATTGGATACAAGATTGACAAGTAATATTAGTTCTTCTAGGAGCGCTTTTAAATGGAGACTATTAACACAAATAGTATTAGTGGTAATTCTGACTATTTTAACGTTAATTTTTAGCTTTGATTTTTTTATGAATGATAGATTTAATGAGTTAAAAACAAGAAATGCAGCATTGAATCAGCATTTGATTGAAGACTCTTTTTACACAAGTCAAAAATTATATTGTACAACTGGATATCTAGAAAAGCTTAAAAGTGGAGAACTTATTCAGGAGGATATAGAAAGAGATTTTAAGGATGATATGGTTAAATTCGCTCTTATAGATAATAAGAATGGAAAAGTGTATACAAATTATTATAAGGCCATCAATCATACGGAAAGATACATACAACAAAACTCATATTGTTATTATGAGGCAGATAACACATCAACTTTTTCCCCTCTAGTTGAAAAAGATTTAAATCGTGTAGCAAATCTGAAGGCTGCAAAAGATTTTACTGAGTATTATTGGTATGAAAAAACAGACGCGAACACAACTCAGTATATAAGAAAGGTTGTACTTAGACCGATTTATTTTGCAAGAGCAGAAGTATGTTTTCTACTATTATGGCTAGCTGTTGTACCAATATTTATTTTTAAAAAGGTAAGATGGCTGAAGAAAGTTGGTAAAGAAAGAGCAAAGAATGAACTGAGAAATTCAAGATTATATTTTATAATTCTTAGATTAAGAGGATATATATTTAAAATATGTAATGTGAGTTTGTATAGAAAAGTAACGATTTTATGTATTCTTACAATAGTATTAGTAATTATTTTATCAGTTGAAATAAATTTTGATAAATACCCTAATATCATAGTGCCAGGTATAATTTATATACTTATGTACTTTTTGTTAGTTCCATATGTTCTAATTAAAGATGTAACATATTATAATGAAATTTTAAAGGATACTGAGGAAATTGCTAATGGAAATTTCAACTTAACTTTAAAGAAAATAGGAAACAAGGAATTAGATAGGTTATCAGGAAACATAAATTCAATAAAAAAAGGATACAAAAAGGCTCTAGCGGATCATATTAAGAATGAACGTCTTAAATCTGAATTAATATCTAATGTTTCGCACGATTTAAAGACTCCTCTAACATCTATAATAACTTATGTGGATTTACTACAAAGAGATAAAGCCACTAAAGAGGAGAAGGAAGACTATGTTAAAATATTAGATGATAAGTCTAAAAAGTTAAAGGTTTTAATTGAAGATCTATTTGAGGTTTCTAAAATTAATAGTGGAAAATTAGATCTTGTTAAAGAGCAAGTGGACATTGTAGACTTGATTTATCAAGTAGTAGGGGAATGCTCTAGTTATCATGGAGAAAAAAATATAGAGTTTAAAATAAGAAGTTTTCAAAATGAGGTTATATTGTATTTAGATGGAAAACAAATGTCAAGAGCAATTGAGAATTTAGTTTCTAACGCGCTAAAATATTCATTGAGAAGCACTAGAGTATATATTGATATAGATAAACAGAGGGAAGAGGTGCTAATATCCTTTAAAAATATAGCGGCCTATGAAATGAACTTTAATGTAGAAGATATATTCGAGCGTTTTAAAAGAGGAGATGAATCGAGAAATTCAGAGATTGAAGGTTCTGGATTGGGGCTTGCTATTTCAAAGAGTATTGTAGAATTACATGGAGGAAAAATGTATATAGAGAAAGAAGGCGACTTATTTAAAGTATTTATGGCGCTAAAAATATAAACTGTGGTAATATTGTATTAATAGGAGCAAAGAATATAACATGCAGGAGGACATAATATGGAACTTATAAAAGAAAAATTCTTACAAAAATACCACATTTCAGAAGAAAGTATTATAAAAAATGATATAGATTGGGATACTTTGAATGAAATATATATTGACTTTAATAAGTATAGAGAAAGTTATGATACGCAGGCAGGTTTTATTGCAAATACCCTTAGAACACATGAAAAAATACATTCTGTAAAGGCTAGGGTAAAAAATACAGAACGGTTGATTGAAAAAATTATTAGAAAAACTCCTGATAGGAAAGAAAAATACGGTCCAGACTTTAAGTTTACTATTGATAACTATAAAGATCAAATAAATGATCTTATAGGAGTAAGGGTAATACATATTTTTAAGGAAGATTGGGAGGATATTCATAATTTTATACTTCAAACTTGGAATGTCATTGAAATAACTGCTAATGTTAGAGAAGGAGATGACACTAAAAGATTTGAAGAATTAAATATTGAAATTAAATCCAGGAAATCTGGATATCGTTCAGTCCACTATTTAATAGAGTTTTTTCCAACAAATCAACGAGTTATAACAGAAATACAAGTAAGAACAATATTTGAAGAAGGTTATGGTGAAATAGACCATCAACTTAGATACTCTCACAGCCAAATACCAGAAGTGTTAGAGATGAACCTATTATTATTTAACCGCATAGCTGGTAGTTCAGATGAAATGGCTTCTCTAATAAATTTACTTAATAAAAAGTGGACTGAGATGGAAGAGAAATATGAGAATATAATAGAAAAGAAAAATGAACAGATAAAGGAATTAATAAAGAAAATTGAAGAAAAAGAAGAATTAATGGAGAATGATAGGACAGAATGAGTATAGATAACCACGGCCGACATTTAACTT
>NZ_JAEEGC010000228.1 GCF_019207025.1 Clostridium thailandense
GGAGCCATTTTTTATTTTTTGAATAATAGAAAAGACTGCTTATAGCAGTCTTTTATAGTGTTTTCAATAATTACATCTTAGATATTTTAGTTCCATCACTGATTAATAATATAGTTCCGTCTACATCTGTCCTATATACTTGAATTTTTCTTTTTTCAAATTCATTCAAAGTTTCCTTATGAGGATGTCCATAGTCATTATTTTTACCACAGCTTATAATAGCCATTCTAGGCGCGATTTTATCTAAAAAGTCTTTAGAGGAAGAAGATGTACTTCCATGATGTCCAACCTTCAGAACATCAGAAGATAAATCGTAACTTTTAGATAGAATTTCTTTTTCGCTTAATTTTTCAGCATCTCCTGTAAAGAGAAATTTTGAATTTTTGTAAGTTACTTTAATGACAGCAGAGTAATTATTGAGATCTTCATAATTGTTATTATTAGGAGCTAACATTTCACATTTTACATCTTTACCTAAGTCAAGTTCTATCCCAGCCCTAGCCACATTAATCTTTAAATTTTTTGATTTTAATGCATTAATCATATTCTCAAAGATTTTTGTATTTGTTAATTTTTTTGGTGCATAAAACTGACCGATATCATATTTTTTTATTACGTCTGACATACCTCCAATATGGTCTTCATGAGGATGAGTAGCAACTACATAGTCAAGCTTTTTAACATTTTGTTTATCTAAGTAAGATATAACCTTATTAGTACTTTCATTTGTACCAGCATCAATAAGTAGATTTTTTCCGTTTACTTGTATTAATTCACTATCGCCCTGTCCGACATCTATATAACTTATTCTAATAATATTGTCATTTTGTATATTTAAGCTATTTTCAATAGATTTAGAATTATGGCATGAAGTAAATAAAAACAATATTATTAGAAGTAAAGACACTATCTTAAAATATGATTTTAAAATTTTCAATCGAATATATCTCCTTTCGTGAATTTATAGTACAGACATAAGTTTACCACTTTCAATGAATAAGTAAAGAAAAAAATATATAAGAATCGATAGTATGATATAATATTATGGATATATGTAATATAATCTGAATTTAAATTAAAGGAGAGAAATTTAATTTATGGAAACAGTATTATTTTATTTATGCTTTTTCATTTACATAGGCAATACTATTTTTAAAAAATATGAATTAGAAAAACTAAAGAAACATGGATCTGAAGAAGAGGTTCAAGAATATATAAAGAAAGCGGTTAAAGGTTGGACTAAATATGTTTTGAACAAAGTTCATGCTAAAATTGAGGTTATAGGTCGAGAAAATCTTCCAGAAGAAAATTGTCTTTATGTATCAAATCACCAAAGTAACTTTGATATACCAATTTTTCTAGAAATATTGGATGAACCAGTAGGATTTATTGCTAAAAAGGAAATACTTAAATTTAAAACCTTTAGTTATTGGATGACACAGATAGATTGTATATTTATGGATAGGAATAATATAAGAGAGTCGATGAAATCTATAAATAAAGGTGTAGAGTTACTTAAAAATGGACGTAGTATGGTAATTTTTCCTGAAGGGACTAGAAGTAAGGGAAAAAGTGTTGGGGATTTTAAGAAAGGAAGTATGAAGCTGGCCTTGAAATCAGGTGTTCCTATAGTACCGGTAACAATAGATGGAAGTTATAAATTGTTAGAAAAAAATAAGGATTATAATAAAAATGATAGAATAGTTAGATTTATAATAGACAAACCTATATATCCAGCGGAGTTATCTAAGGAAGAACAAGTGAATCTTGCTGAAAATATAAAAAAAATTATTTCAGACAACATTAATAATATAGACTAAAATATGGGATTATAAGTGTATGCTTGTAATCCTATATTTTTTCCAGTAAATAATAAATAAACTAGTCATATAAGCTTATATGGGCGAAATTTATATATAAATATATTTTAATTTAAGTTTAGAAAATATTATAATTTAAATAATTTTATCTTGAAATTTTAAAAAATTTATAAATATACTTTAATATTTTTAGAAAAATAATAAGTTCATTAAGGAATTTTTATTATTTACTTAATTATAGATTCAAATTTTATTGTGCACAAATCCGATAACGATGCTATATAGTGCCAATTCAAGAGAAAAAGGTTCCTATTTTAACGATAAATTGTTATATGTGAAAAAATGACGAAGAAAAACTACAAAAATACAAAAATTTTTATTTGCCAATATAGAATGGAAATGTTACAATATAGGCATAAATATGCTAATAATCAATGACAATGCCTAGAATAAATTAATATTTATGCATGAAATTAGTATAAACAATAAAAAAGATATAAGTATTATAGAGAATGCTAATGCAATTTTTGAATGTAAACCATTCAAAAAGAGATTTTTATACATTGGGCCAATATTTTTGAAATTAAGGAGGATAAAAATGAGTATTATTAGAAAATCTTCGTATGAGCACTATTTGCAGGATGTAGATGTTCCAAATCTTTATAAAGATATATTTCCTTATTCTGAAGTTCCTAAGGTAACTTTCAATCAAATTCAAGTTCCTATGGATTTACCTGACAATATATGGATTACAGATACTACATTTAGAGATGGACAACAGTCCATGCCACCTTATTCAGCAGAACAAATTATAAAAATATTTGATTATCTTCATGAGTTAGATAATAATTCAGGTATAATTAAGCAAACTGAATTTTTCTTATATACAGAAAAGGATAGAAGAGCAGCACGAGTATGTATGGAAAGAGGATATGAGTTTCCAGAAGTAACATCATGGATAAGAGCAAACAAAGAAGATTTTAAGTTAGTAAAGGAGATGGGAATAAAAGAAACTGGAATGCTTATGTCATGTTCTGATTATCATATATTTAAAAAACTAAATGTATCAAGACAAAAGGCTATGGATATGTATCTATCTATAGTAGAAGAAGCGTTAAGTAATGGAATACGACCAAGATGTCATTTAGAAGATATAACTAGAGCGGATTTTTATGGATTTGTAGTACCGTTTGTAAATAAGCTTATGGAGCTTTCAAAGGAAAGCAACATTCCTATAAAGGTAAGAGTTTGTGATACTCTAGGTCTTGGCGTTCCATATAGTGGCACTACCATTCCAAGAAGCGTACAAGGGCTTATTCACGGACTTAGAGCAAATTGTGGAGTTCCTTCAGAAAGTATAGAATGGCATGGGCACAATGATTTTTATCAGGTGGTAAGTAATTCAACTACAGCATGGCTTTATGGTGCGTCTTCAATAAATACATCACTTCTAGGAATTGGAGAAAGAACTGGTAATTGTCCATTGGAGTCTATGATATTTGAATATGCGCAGTTAAAAGGTACAACTAAAAATATGAAACTTCATGTTATAACAGAATTAGCAGAATACTTTGCAAAAGAAATGGATTATGACATACCACCAAGAACTCCTTTTATTGGCAGCCAATTTAACGTAACAAGAGCTGGTATACATGCTGATGGAATACTGAAGGATGAAGAAATATACAATATATTTGATACAGACAAAATACTTGGAAGACCAGTAATAGTTGCTGTTAATCAATATTCAGGACTTGCTGGAATTGCAGCTTGGATAAATACCTATTATAAACTAAAAGATGATGAAAAAATTGATAAAAAAGATTCAAGAATATCTGAGATTAAAGAATGGGTAGATGAACAATATTCTCTTGGTAGAACAACTATTATTGGAAACAATGAATTAGAATTATTAGTAGAAAGAATAATGCCTGAAATAACTGAAAAAAACAGAGCAAGTTAAGTAGAGAGGTTTCTTATAAAGATTGGAGGATTAGTAATGGGATTAAATGTTGCACAAAAAATAATTAAAAATCATCTAGTTAAAGGTGATATGATTGCTGGCAAAGAAATTGCCATTAAAATAGATCAAACACTAACTCAGGATTCTACAGGAACGATGGCATATTTGCAGTTTGAAGCTTTAGGAATAGATAAGGTAAAGACAAAAAGATCTGTAGCTTATATAGATCATAATGTACTTCAATCCGGTCCAGAAAATGCAGATGACCACTTATATATTCAAACTGTGGCAAAAAAACATGGAATATATTTTTCGAAACCTGGTAATGGAATATGCCATCAGGTAAATTTAGAAAGATTTGGTGTTCCGGGAGATACTCTTTTAGGTTCAGATAGCCATACACCTACAGGTGGTGGAATAGGAATGTTTGCTATGGGCGCAGGTGGACTTGATGTTGCTGTAGCTATGGGAGGCGGAGAATATTATATTAACATGCCTAAAATAGTTAAAGTAAATTTAACAGGAAAGTTAAATGACTGGGTTTCTGCTAAAGACATTATATTGGAGCTTTTAAAAAGACTTACTGTTAAAGGTGGAGTGGGAAAAGTATTTGAATACTCAGGAGAAGGTATTAAAACTTTATCTGTACCACAGAGAGCAACTATAACAAACATGGGTGCTGAACTTGGAGCGACAACATCATTATTTCCAAGTGATGATGTAACATATGAGTTCCTAAAAGCACAGGGGAGAGAGAAAGATTTTATAGAATTAAAAGCTGATGGAGATGCAGTATATGATGAAGAAGTAACAATAAATCTATCAGAATTAGAGCCGCTAGTGGCTTGTCCTCATAGTCCTGATAATGTTGCATCTGCTGCTTCATTAAAAGATATAAAAGTAGATCAGGTATGTATAGGAAGTTGTACAAATTCATCTTATGCGGATATGATGAGAGTAGCTAAAATATTAGAGGGCAAGACAGTAAATGAAAAAGTATCCTTAGTTATTGCGCCAGGGTCAAAGCAGGTTTTAAATATGCTCGCTAAAAATGGAGCTTTATCTACAATGATTGATGCGGGAGCAAGAATTTTAGAGTCAGCTTGTGGCTTCTGTATAGGAATGGGTCAATCACCTGTTACAAATGGTGTATCTCTTAGAACTTCTAACAGAAACTTTGAAGGAAGATCTGGTACAACATCTGCTAATGTTTATTTAGTTAGTCCTGAAATTGCAGCGGTTTCTGCTCTAAAAGGTTATATAGCAGACCCAAGAGAGTTAGGAGAAGCTTTTGAAATAGAAATGCCAAAGGAATTCATTATAAATGATAATTTAATAGTTCCTCCAGCAGTAGCAGGTGAAGATGTAGAAATAGTTAGAGGACCTAACATAAAGCCATTCCCTAAAGCAAAAGCGTTAGAAAATGTAGTAGAGGGAAAAGTACTAACAAAGGTTGGAGATAATATAACTACAGACCATATTATGCCTTCAAATGCTAAGCTTTTACCTTATAGATCAAATGTTCCTTATCTTTCAGAATACTGTTTAACACCATGTGATAAAGATTTTCCAAGTAAAGCTAAGGAATACAATGGAGGATTTATAGTTGGTGGAGGAAATTACGGACAAGGATCAAGTAGGGAACATGCAGCATTAGCACCTCTTTACTTAGGTGTAAAGGCAGTAATTGCTAAATCTTTTGCTAGAATCCATATGGCTAATCTAATAAACAACGGTATAATGCCTCTAGTATTCAAGAATGCAGAGGATTATGATAAGATAGGTGAGCTAGATGAACTTTCAATAGAAAATGCATTAGTTCAGGTAGATTCGGGAATTATTATAATTAAGAATAAAACTAAAAATGAGGAGTATGAAATGCTTCTAGATATTGCAGATAGACAAAAGGATATGATAAAGTTGGGTGGATTACTAAATTTAATAAGTGGTAAATAGAAAAAGAGAAGGGTCTGCTGAACTATAAAAATAATACAACGTATTATTTTTATAGTGCGACAGACCTATATTTGGAGGCGATAATTATGACACATAAGATTACACTTATTCCTGGAGATGGAATAGGAACAGAAGTCTCAGAAGCTGCTAGAAAAGTTATAGAAGCGGCAGGCGTAAAGGTAGAATGGGATATAGTAGAAGCGGGAGCAGCAGTTATAGAAGAGTATGGAACTCCTCTTCCAGAGTATGTATTAGAAAGTATAAAGAAAAATAAGATAGCTCTAAAAGGACCGGTAACTACACCAGTAGGAAAAGGTTTTAAAAGTGTAAATGTTACACTTAGACAAACTTTAAATCTTTATGCTAACATAAGACCTATAAAAACTTATGAAGGTGTAAAGTCCAGATATGATAATGTAAACCTTGTTATTTTTAGAGAAAATACTGAGGATTTGTATGCTGGAATAGAACATATGGTAAGTGAAGATATTGCAGAAAGCATAAAAATTATATCTAAAAAGGCAAGTGACAAGATAGTAAGAGCTGCCTTTGAATATGCTAGACAACATAATAGAAAGAAAGTTACTGCAGTACATAAGGCTAATATAATGAAATTATCAGATGGGCTTTTCTTAAAATGTGCAAGAAACATAGCAGAGGAATATAAAGATATAGAATTTGAAGATGTGATAGTAGATGCTATGAGTATGAAGCTTGTATTAAATCCAGAAAAATATGATGTACTTGTTATGCCTAACTTGTACGGTGATATACTTTCTGATATGGCAGCTGGGCTTGTAGGTGGCCTTGGATTGCTTCCAGGTGCAAATATAGGGGAAAATGGTGCAGTATTTGAAGCCGCTCATGGTTCAGCACCAGATATAGCAGGACAGAATAAAGCTAATCCATCAGCAATTATTTTGTCAGCAGTAATGATGCTTCAACATATAGGAGAGTCAGATGCAGCGGAAAAAATAGAAAAAGCTATTGCAAAGGTAATAAAAGAAGGTAAGAACGTAACTTGCGATCTTGGAGGGAATGCAGGAACAACAGAATTCACTGAAGCTGTTATAAATGCAATGAAATAGTATAGATAATAATACAGGGAGCTGGTTGCACTTATAGACATACACGGCCGACACTTAACTTATACTCCGGGATATATTACCGTTCTTTCATCACGATAAATACTTTTAACAAGTCTAAAGCCCATATTTCTAAAAAAGCTAAGAATCTTTGA
>NZ_JAEEGC010000229.1 GCF_019207025.1 Clostridium thailandense
TATACCATTTTAATAAATAAATATTTTTAAGATTATAAACTCTGCACTTTATCAAATATGTATAGTTAATATTAATTATATTAATATTAAAGAAGGACAAGAAATAAAAATATCATATATTTTGGAAAAGTATTGAAATTAAGTAAAAAAGTGCTATACTATAAATAGATGATAACTTTTCAGAAAATTTTAAATGTTATTAAAGCTTATACTATAAATTGAAAGCTTAAATAAAAATTTAAATTCAAATAGATAGAATTTGTGCAGGCTATTTTTACAAAATAAAAATAGCTGATTCTACTGCTACTTGATGAAATTTTTAACTGTGAAGTTGTCCATGATCTAGAAAATAATACTAAAAAGGTCACATAATTGACTGAAGTTAAAAAAGTAGATATTGAGCAATTAGTAAAACTTTTAGCCGAAGATTTTACTAATGAAATCTCAAATATCTACTCTGGTAAAGTAAAAAACTCAAAACCAACTTGATTATAACCAAATTAACCCAAAAAATCAAGAGAAAAAAGAAATTTAAATGTGTATTTCTAAAAATAAAAATTTCATCTATTGAAATAAGGAAACTTTTGATTAGATTCTTTATAAAATACAATTCCTAATAAAAGTTTTTTATTGTTAAAATGGTATCCAGTATACCATTTTAGAGCAATAAAACGTTGTAATTAAGCTGTTTTACGCATATATCTGTTAAAAATAAATGTATTTTTATTGCCAATATGGTATCCCGTATACCATATTATAAATGGCAAATACTGCAATTAGGCTTTCTTTAGCATAATATTACTAAGAATAAAAATGAGGTGTATACAATGGGTGGATTTAATTCTATTAAACTAAAAGTTAAAGAAGGTTTAGTAGAAGATTCTCGCAAAGGTATAGTTCGAATGAATCGAGAAGATATGGAACAATTAGGAATAGACACAGGAGATTCCGTTAAAATTAAAGGCAAAAGAGACACTGTAGCTAAAGTTTATCCATCCTTTAATGATATTTATGGCATGCCATTTATCCAAATGGATGGGACAATCCGAAGGAATAGTGGTTCAGGATTAAATGAAGCAGTAACAGTTATTAGAACTGAAATAAAGTCAGCAAGAAGGGTAGCTCTTTCTACAACAAATATCTTTTTTAAATGTACAGAAGATGACGAAAAGGAGATAAAGAATTTAATTAAAGGAATTCCGATAATCAGTGATGATGAAGTGTCGTTAATGATTTTCGGACATAATGAAGTCATATTCCATGTGAGTGGAACTGCACCATCAGGTTCAGTTGTAATAACGGAAGAAACAGACATTGTTTTTATGGAAGGTGAATACTCAAGCTCAAAAACAAGAGTTACTTATGAAGATATAGGTGGATTAAATCAAGAAATTAAAAAAATAAGAGAAATTGTCGAGTTGCCATTGAAATACCCAGATGCATTTAGAAAATTGGGATTTGAGCCTCCAAAAGGTATTTTACTTTATGGTCCGCCAGGAACAGGTAAGACTCTGATTGCTAGAGCAATAGCATCCGAAACAGAAGCTCACTTTATCCATGTAAATGGTCCAGAAATAATGAACAAATTTTATGGAGAAAGCGAAGCTAAAATTCGGGAAATTTTTAAGGAAGCTAAAAGTAGAGCTCCAAGCATAATTTTTCTGGACGAACTTGACTCTATTGCTCCAAAGCGAGAATTTGTGCATGGCGAAGTAGAGAAGAGAGTAGTTGCACAATTCCTTGCACTTATGGACGGACTAGAAAGTCGAGGGCAAGTTATTGTAATTGGTGCCACTAATATACCAGATTCATTAGATCCAGCATTAAGGCGTTCGGGCAGATTTGACAAAGAAATTGCAATAGTACCTCCCAATAAAGAAGGAAGATTCAACATATTACAAATCCATACAAGTGGTATGCCTCTTCATGAGGAAGTAAATTTAGAGGATTTAGCTAAGATTACTTACGGTTTTGTGGGATCAGATCTCTCAGCCTTGTGTAAAGAAGCTGGTATGGTAGCCTTACGTAACGTTTTGCCTAAAATTGAAGCAGGTGGAAAAGTACCACCATTCAAAGTTACTATGGACAACTTCATTGAAGCTTTGAGAGAAATTCAACCATCAGGTACCCGTGAGTATACTACGGAAAACCCTGATGTAAAATGGGAAGAAGTTGGAGGATTAGATGAGGTTAAGGATAATATAAAAATTTTGCTCGAGCTTCCTCTAATTGATTCTAAGTTATGCAGAGAATATAACTTTAGTTCTCCTAAGGGGATTCTACTAATTGGTCCATCCGGTAGTGGTAAGACTTTATTAGCAAAAGCTATTGGTAATTCTACAAAAGGAAATTTTATTACTATAAGTGGTCTTACTTTAGTATCTCGATGGATGGGTGAATCTGAAAAAGTTTTACATGACATATTTGTTAAGGCAAAACAAAGTGCTCCATGTATTTTATTCTTTGATGAAATCGATGCCATAGCTCGTTCTAGATCTAATGGAGCAAATAACTTAACAGACAGGCTTATAAGTCAACTAATACAGGAATTTGACAACCTTGGAAATACTAGTGGGATAACTGTATTAGCAGCTACAAATAGAATAGATTTAATTGATTCAGTTCTGCTGCGAGAGGGACGTTTTGAGCATGTGCTAGTACTTCCTCTTCCAGACATTGATGAGAGAGAATCTATCTTAAAAATTCATTCTAAAAATTTACCTTTAATGGATAGTGTCGATTTTAGGCAATTAGCTGAAAGTACAGAAAGAATGACAGGAGCGGAACTGGCTAATTTATGCCACAAATCTTCATTTATAGCAATTACAAAGGCGATAAAGACAGGGTTAAAAGTTAAAATAAATCAAGATATTTTTAACCAAGCTATCGCTGAAGTAAATTCTGAGAAGAAATTAAAGGAGGTGATGGAAGGAAAAAATTATTAAGTTTGTAATCAAATTAAAATTTCAATCAAAAAGAAAGGAAGGGGTGTAGCAAATTGAGTACTAATAATTTGTTTGCTGAACCAAATTTAACTCAAATTACAGTTTGGGGAAGAGGAGTATATGAAAACAAAGAGGCTCGTGACGTAGTTGTTTCATTGACAGAGGCTGCTGCTTTAGAAGGTAAGTTTGTTCAAGCATGGGAGAATTATGTTGATCTTCCAGACCGTATATATGTTCCAGTAAGAGCGTATGGTAAAATTAGTCCTAATGAAATTGAATCTAAGTATGTCTATGAAAATGAAACACCTGATATAGTAGTGCTTACAGAGGAGACTCTTGTTAAAGGTGTAGATATCTTAAAAGGAATCAGGCCAGGAGCAGTTTTGATTGTTAACACTAAGAGAGCACCTGAGTACTTATTTAAGTTTATTAAAAAGAACACTGAAAATCTTTCTAAGATTGTAACAATAGATGCTAATAAATTGTCAAAATCAATAATTACTCTTTCAGGAGCAGAAGGTGCTACTGATGCATCCGGTATAGGTAAAGGTATGGGTGCTGCATTAGCTGCTGCTGTTGTTAAAGGTACAGGAATTGTAAAATTTGAAAATTTGTTGGAAATGGTGGTTAATAAGAGTGCTGCAAAGAAAGCTTTTGATCAAGCTGTTGTTGTAGATGCAAGCAGTTTACCTAAAGCTTCTGCTTAAAATATTAAGGAGGTGTCGTTAAATGGCTGTATCATATGAAAAGATTCCTTTTGCAGGAACAGTGGCTTCACCACAAAAAGAAAATGAAGGAATGATTACTGGCAACTGGCGCACTAGGAGACCAATATTAGATGCTGATAAGTGTGTAGAATGTCAAACTTGTTGGATATTCTGTCCAGATTCATGTGTAAATCTTATGACTAAAGACAATCCTATTAGTTTCAACCTAAAATATTGTAAGGGTTGTGGTATCTGTGCCGAAGAATGTCCAGTTGGAGCAATAAGTTTAGTTCCTGAGTTAGATTTTGAAGATTAGTCTAATATTAATAGGAGGTGAATTGTAATAATGAAAAAGAATATAAAAAGAATATCTGGTTGTGTTGCAACAGCTAATGCAGTCAAATTAGCTAATGTTGATGTTATTTGCTCATATCCAATACGTCCGTATACTGGAATAATGTCAGAACTATCAAGAATGGTTGCAGATGGAGAATTGGATGCTGAATTTGTTCTTGGTGAAGGTGAACATGGACAATTAAGTGTGGTTTATGGAGCCGCAGCTGCAGGAGCTCGTGCTTTTACAGGTAGTTCAGGTGTAGGGGTAGCTTATGCAATGGAAGTTTATTCACCAATATCAGGTGAAAGATTACCACTTCAGATGGCAATTGCTGACCGTACATTAGACCCACCAGGAGATTTTGGTTCAGAGCAAACAGATGCTTTGTGCTGCCGTGATCAAGGTTGGATACAAGGCTGGGCATCAACTCCTCAAGAAGCTTTAGATTTAACTCTTTTATACTATCGCATAGGTGAAGATCCGCGTGTTCTTTTGCCTCAATATGCTTGTCAGGATGGATACTTTGTATCTCACATACTTGGTGAAGTTGACATACCATCACAGGAACAGGTTAACGCATTCTTACCACCATATAAGAATCATCATGTTTTAGACCCAAGAAATCCTATGATTATGGGTGCTCAGATGGAACCTGAAATGGGTCCTGGAACTCAATATCAGCGTCATTTAGCTGTAGAAGGTACTTATAAGGTAATTGAAGAGGTTCATGCAGAATTTGCTAATGTATTTGGACGTAAGTATGATCCATGGTTAGAAGAATACATGACTGATGATGCTGAATCAGTTATATTTATACAAGGTGGACACGCTGAAACAGCTAAAATTGTTGTTAAGCATTTACGTAACCTTGGAGAAAAAGTTGGCGTAGTTAGATTACGTACATTCCGTCCATTCCCAACTAAACAGGTAAGAGAATGCTTAAGCAGATTCAAGTCTGTAGGCGTAGTTGACAACTCTGTTAACTTTGGTATTTCATGCGGTGCAGGTGTTCTTCTGACTGAAGCTAGAGCAGCTCTATATAATTGTGATTCAAAAGTTAACACAATTGGATTTGTTGCTGGTTTAGGTGGAGAAATGATTACTCATGATGAATTCTACAAGTTCTTCAATATATTAAAAGAAGTTAATAAAACAGGTAAAGTTGAAAAACAAAGTTATTGGTCACCATTTGAAGTTTAAGTATGAGGGGAGGAAGTCAAGTGTTAGAAGAAATTAAATCAATAAAACAAGCACCAGTAGAGGAATGTTATGTTCCTGGTCATCGTACATGTGCAGGGTGTGGTCCTGCTTTGCAATATAGATTAGTTGCTAAAGCAGCCGGAAAAAATACAATTTTCTTAGGCCCTACTGGTTGTATGTATGTTGCAAATACAAGTTACGGATGTGGTCCTTGGGCAGTTCCGTGGATACATGCACAAATAACTAATGGTGGTGGAGTTGCTTCTGGCATAGCAGCAGCTTACAAAGCTATGATACGTAAAGGTAAAACTGATGCGGAATATCCAAACATAATAGTTATGGCTGGTGACGGTGGTACAGCTGATATAGGAATTCAAGCGCTATCTGCTGCTTTCTATAGGGGTCATAATATAGTATTTATTTGTTATGATAATGAATCTTATGCAAATACAGGAGTTCAAGCTTCTCCAACTACTCCTTATGGTGCATGGACTACGTTTACACCTGCTGGACCTGTAGTTCCAGAAGGGAAGAAGCTTATGCCTAAGGATATAACAAAGATAATGGCTCACGGACATCCTGAATTAAAATACTTAGCTACTGCATCACTTGGATATCCATTAGACTTAATGAATAAAGTACGTAAGGCTTGTAATGCTGAAGGACCTGCTTTCCTTTACATTCATGCTCCTTGTCCAAAAGGTTGGAGTTTCCCAGCAGAAAAAACAGTTGAAGTTGCAAAATTGGCAGTTGATACAGGTATGGTACAATTATATGAACTTGTTAATGGTGAATATAAACTTACTATTGTACCTAAAAAGTATAAACCAGTTAGTGAATACATTAAATATCAAGGTAGATTTAGTCATCTACAACCAGAGCACATTGAGAAGCTTCAACAGTTCGCAAATCAACGTTTAAAAGAAGTTGGAGTAGAGAATACTATACCTCCAATAACAGAGTAAAGAATTTCAAATTAAGGGTTTACTATAATACAATTTCATAAGGTCTTCGACAGAATTAATTTGTTGTGTAACCCCGGACCAATTTTTAGTTGCTCCGGGGTTATAATCAAGTTTAAATATTTAATGTTAAAAATTTGTTTTTTACATTAAATATCTAATAAATTTACAATTTAATATAGTTTAAGGGAGGAAAACTGAATGTCTGATATTGATGACATGAAAATCAAAAATCTCAATGCTTATGGTTCATTTCTAGGTAATCGTTGGGTTCAGTTGATTTCTGCTTGTTTAGCTATGATAATGATTGCTAACCTTCAATATGCATGGACTCTGTTTACTACTCCATTAGTTAAGTCACTACACTCGTCTCTAGTTGCTGTTCAATATGCGTTTACTTTGTTTATAATGTTTGAAACTTTTGTTCAGCCAGTAGGTGGATTATTACTTGATAAGTTTGGAACAAAACTAATGTTTGCTCTTGCAGGTATATTGATTGGTGGAGGATGGGCAATGCTTGGTCAGGCAAGCTCTGTTCCTATGTTGTATTTCTTTTATGCTGCAGCAGGAGTTGGAGCTGCAATCATTTATGGTGGATCTGTTAGTGTTGCAGTTCGTTGGTTTCCAGATAAGCGTGGTTTAGCATCAGGCTTAATAGCAGGAGCCTTTGGAATAGGGTCGATGCCGTTCGTTCCTATAATTCAAAAAATATTAAATACCAGTGGGCCTGCACAAGCATTTATGAGTACAGGTGTATTTCAAGGTGTTATAGTTGTGATCATTGCATTTATCCTACATTATCCTATTGATACCAAAATGTCTAGTCAAAAAGAAAAAGCTGCTAAAGTGGATCCGTCAAAGATTGGATTTAGTCCTAGTGAAGTGTTAAAAACTCCTCATTTCTGGATTATATGGACAATGTTCTTATCAATAAGCATTGGTGGACTTGTAGTTACAGCTAATACAAAACCCTTTGGTACAAAATTAGGAATAGCTTCCTCATTTATTGTAGCAGCAGTTATGTTAAACAGCCTCGCAAATGGTGTAGGAAGAGTTTTTTGGGGATCAGTTTCAGATAGATTAGGTCGTACAAAAACAATGTGCTTGTCCTTTGGGTTGAATGCAATATTCTTATTCTTATTGCCCGTGTTTGGCGGCAGCAGTGGTGTGGCCTATGTGGTTTTATTGATGTGTGTTATGTTTACATGGGGTCAACTTTTCAGCTTATTCCCATCTCTAAATGCTGATATATTTGGTTCCACTTATGCGGCGACTAACTATGGTTTTATATACAGTGGTAAAGGATTTGCTTCTATTTTAGGTGGTGGTTTAGGAGCTGCACTTGCTGCTCACTATAGTTGGGGGGTTGTATTTACAGTTGCAGCATTATTTTCATTATACGCATGTGTAATGTCAGTAATTTTACCTAAGTTACCAAAGCCTGTAAGGAAACAGACTTTGGTAAGTAATGTTACTAGATCTGAATAACATTTGGTGAACTTTTAAGTGTGTGTTCTAAAGTTACCAAATGTTATTTTACAGGGGATATATTTTGCTGAATATCTCCCCTGCCCCTTGTAGTATATCATAATATTCAGAGTATTGCAATAGTATTTGGTATACCAAATACTATTGCAATACTCTGAAAGGTGCTGTATTACTAGGTTTAGAGAATGTTTTGTAGTTACAAAAAATATTATATAAATAGGGAGGTAGTTGGTAATGTTAAAAAAGTTAGATGACAAAAATTTTGAGGGCTTTATAGGAGAAAGTTTTTATTCAGCTGTAGGTTTTTATTATCCTTCCGTTGAAAATGAAGAAAAGATGGTAGGAGTAATAGGAGAATTTTCAGAAACACATGCTAATGTAGCTTGCGGAACAATGGATATTACTGGACAAGAGATACCAGAGGAATATGGTATTGGTAAAGATGAGAGTCCAATTATAGTTGTGTTTAAACAAGGCAATGCGATTAAAGCTATAACTGATTTTTTAGTGAAAAATATTGAGAGTGCAATCACGCCACCAGGTAAAAATATAACCTTACAATAAAATTTAATGCTAATTGAGGTCTATAAAGGAATACAATATTTAAAAGAGACTGTCGCACTATAGGAGGGTGTGATTAAACAAAATTTAACATTAGGTAAATCCTTAAATATCAATGCATTGGACATTTTTATTTTCCATCTTTTGATATATAAAATGGACTTTATCACACCCTCCTATAGATACCCGCGGCCGAAAGTAAACTTATGCTCCGGTAGATGTTTCCAAGCTTCGGCACAATAAAAACTTTTAATCATTCTAAAGCTCAGTATTTTGAAAATCTAAGAAACTTTTATAAACTCGTATCTCAAACATATAAAAGCTTCT
>NZ_JAEEGC010000023.1 GCF_019207025.1 Clostridium thailandense
CTTTTTATTATACTGTCATTTATATGATTAAAAAATAATTTTCCAAACTAATCTATTAATGTTATATCATCTCCAGTAAATGTAACTTCCATTTTGTCCAAATATTCTAATACCTTGCCTGTCCCTAAAGCTACGCAAGAAACAGCCTCCTCTGCGACATATACAGGAACTTTAGTTACTTCTTGTATCAGATTACTAAGACCATTTAATAACGCTCCCCCACCAGTCATAACTATACCTTTATCAGCTATATCTGCTGCTAGTTCAGGAGGCGTTTTCTCTAATACTGAATGAGTAGTTTCTGCTATTGCATTTACAGTTTCTCTTAATGCTTCCCTCATTTCATCTGAGGACACAGCTATATTTTTAGGAAGACCTGTAATTAAATCTCTTCCTCTTATTTCCATTGTAACTTTTTCTTCTCGTTCAAATGCAGAACCTATATTAATCTTTAAATCTTCTGCGGTTCTCTCTCCTATCATAAGTTTATGTTCTTTTCTTATGTATCTCATTATAGCCTCATCAAACTTGTCTCCTGCAACCTTTATAGATGCTCTTACAACTATTCCACCTAGTGAAATAACTGCTACATCAGTGGTTCCTCCACCTATGTCTATAACCATATTTCCACTTGCCTTAGTTATATCAAGACCTGCTCCAATTGCAGCTGCTAGAGGCTCCTCTATTAGGAATACCTTTTTAGCTCCTGCATTTTTAGCTGCATCAATTACAGCTCTTTTTTCTACTTCTGTAGCTTCACAAGGAACGCAAACCACCACTCTAGGAGCTGACATTCTCTTCTTTCCACAAGCTTTAGTTATAAAATACTTTAACATTTTTTCTGTTATATCGTAATCTGATATAACCCCATCCCTTAACGGACGAATTGCCACAATATTACCTGGCGTTCTACCTATCATTTGCCAAGCTTCTTCTCCTACTGCTAAAACCTTATTTTTACTCTTATCTATAGCAACTACTGAAGGTTCTTTCAATATTACACCTCTACCTTTAATATAAACTAGCACCGTGGCTGTACCTAAGTCAATTCCCATATCCGTTCCTATACTAAAAAACATTCCTTAATTCACTCCTACTCTCCCCTAAAAATTTTGCTACCTTAATGTGAAATTTGTCTATCTTCATATTTATTATAATCGGAATGTTTTTAACCTTCAATAGCTTTATATTTCATTTTAGTTGCTTTTCCGCCTCTTATATGTCTTTCGGCTTTATTATAATCTAATATAATTTTTGCCTCTTCAGCAATTTGAGGATTTATTTTAGGTAACCTTTCTGTCATATCTTTGTGTATTGTGCTTTTGCTTACTCCAAAAACTTTAGCCGTTTTTCTTATTGTAGCTTTCGAACCTATAATATACTTTGCAACTTCTAAAACTCTTTCTTCAATGTAATCTTTCAAAGACGGTACCTCCTTAACCCTTCTACATTTATAATATGCTAATTTGTGTTTTTAAATTCATTGTATAGGCCATTTTCCGATAAGCTTCTCGGAAAATGGCTAATTATTAATATTTTAAGTATTTGCTTGGGTCAACAAAATCTTTGCCCTTCAGTATTGCAAAATGTAAGTGATCACCATACTTTTCATAAGCTGATCTTAATGTACTTTTGCCAACTACGCCTATTGCTGTACCCTTTGTTACTACTTGCCCTTTAGTAACTTTTACCTTTGGATCTAAGTTTGAATAAACTGTTTTAATGCCATTCTGATGATTTATAACAATTTCTACTCCATCTTGTGTTGCAGCATTAACTTCTTCTACTTTTCCGTCTGCAACAGCAAGTACAGGCTTTCCTAAGTCTGCCTTTATGTCATATCCAAGATTTGGTCTATAACTGCTAGTAGACTCCCAAAATACAGGATCTTCAGAATATGCTCTTGCCAAAGTTCCATCTACTGGTTTCTGAAAAGATGTAGTTACTGAACTAGAAACTCCCTGTGAACTATTGTTATTTTTAGGTACAACTATTTCTGATTTAGTATTTTTCTTTACTTGTAGGGCATTATCATAATTTAAAGAAGATTCATTTCCAGCCTTTGCTGTTTCTTTATTTTCTTTTTGTTGTACTGAACTGCTTTGTTGTGCTGGTGTATTATTTGTATGTTTGTTATTTTTAACCGTTAAGGCTGCCACAGTAGCAACAATACACAGACAGATGAACAATATTAAGTAAAAGCCCTCCTTCTTTAAGAAATTTAATGTTTTGTTGAAAAAATTTTTTTCCATACGAACACCTCCTTTTTGTAGTTTGTCCAGACGATAGAAAAAAATACATAGTTTTCATATTTTTTCTAATTTTTTTTTGTATATTTTTATTGAAATATACAAAACAGATTAGAAGATTAAATCTTCTAATCTGTTTTAATGTTAAGAATCTATTTTATCTTTACGATTTCAATTCCACTATAATAATGCTTAAGTATTTCTTTATAATTTTTCCCTTGCTTTGCCATTGCATCCGCTCCCCACTGACTCATACCTACTCCGTGACCATAACCAGTACAATCAATCTCCATATTATTAGAGTTAAATTTAATGTTAAAATTACTTGAATTTAATCCCATAATACTTCTGAACTTGACACCAGATATAGTAATTTTACCAATTTTAATTTCTTTTACTGACCCACCTTCGTTTCTGTCTTTTATATCAACCTGATTTTTTATGTTTAATAGATTTATTCCCGAATTTGAATACTCTGAACTTATTTTTCTAATAAACTCCAAATATGAAATTTTCAAGCTACTTCTAAACTTTGGTGCACGTTCTTCTCCTGGACTATATACACTTTTTAAATAAGGCCTATCATCCTTAAAAACATCTATCCCATTTTCTGTTTTACCACCACTTACTGCAAAAAAAAGAGGTTCATCTATGACTTTTCCATTGTAGGTTAAAACCTCTCCAGACGTTTCTTTCACAGCTTCTGTAACCTTATTCCAATATTCCTCTCCTTTACTAACCGGCCAGCTTTTTAATCTATCATTTTTGTTCATAAAAACTTGACATTCTACTGTATCACAAACATTAGCTCCAGTATTGCTTTTATATTTTTTTCCGCCATATTCCTCCATGTGCGCCAACGCAAACGTTCTAGCAGCTACTGCTTGAGCCTTTAACGCTTCAATTCCAAACTCAACAGGCATTTCTGCCGCAACAACTCCTATGATATACTCTTCAAGGTTCATATCAACTACTTCGTTTTCTTTTGTAATAAATACTTTTAATTTAGTACTCTCTTTACTATTATCATTAAATATTATATTACTAGATTTCATTAGGAACTTAGGAATAGCAGATTTTATAGAATTACCTATTTCTCCATTGGGAATTGATACCAATAAAGAGAGCACTATAATAGAAATTATACTTATCAATACAAGTAAGAAAAAACTTTTAATTTGTAATAATATATTCATTCTTCTTCTCATATTATGTATCTCCTTAACTTTATAAAATGTAATATTATATTTTTATTGTTAAGGATCAAAAATTATTACCACTTTATAATTATTCAAATTTCCATTTAATTTGAATAATTAATTTTATAATCTAAAAAAGAGAAGATATTTGTTCTAATCTTCTCTTTTATCTCATATATTAATACTGTGGGACCTTACATCTTTAACCTTTCAATATCAGCACCTAGCCCATGCAATTTTTTCTCTATGTTAACATATCCTCTATCTACATGGTATATATCAGTAACTTCTGTTTCTCCTTCAGCAATTAGCCCACAGAGTATTAGTGCTGCACCTGCTCTTAAATCTGTTGCTCTAACCTCTGCACCAGTTAGTTTATTAACGCCTTCTATAACAGCACTTCTACCGTCAATTTTAATGTTTGCTCCCATTCTTTTCATTTCTGTAGCATGCATGAATCTATTCTCAAAAATTGTTTCTGTTATAATACTAGTTCCATGTACTGAACATAGAAGACCTGACATTTGAGATTGCATATCCGTAGGGAAGCCCGGATACGGCATAGTTTTAATATCAATCGGTTTTAATTCTTTGTCTGCATCTACTATCATACTACTGCCTTCTATTTCTATACTAACTCCAGCTTCTGTTAACTTAGCAATTACAGGCTTTAAATGTCCCTCATTTATTCCATTAATCTTAATTTTACTTCTAGTTATAGCTGCTGCGGTCATAAATGTCCCTGCCTCTATCCTATCATATATGGGCTTGTGGGTAGTTCCTTTCAATTCATTTACTCCTATAATGCGAATAGTACCTGTACCTGCTCCAATTATATTTGCTCCCATACAATTTAAAAATTTTGCCAAATCCTCAATTTCTGGTTCTTCAGCTGCATTTTCAATAATAGTCTCTCCTTCTGCTGTTGTTGCTGCCATCATAATGTTTTCTGTGGCTCCCACAGATGGAAAGTCTAAATAAATTTTGTTTCCTATAAGTTTTTTTGCCTGAGCTTCTACATATCCATGTCCCACACTAACCTCTGCTCCAAGCGCACTAAATCCTTTCAAATGCAAATCTATAGGTCTAGTTCCTATATTACATCCTCCTGGCAGAGATAATCTAAACTTACCAAATCTCGCTATCATAGAGCCCATAATCAGAAATGATGCTCTCATCTTTTTTACCAAATCACTAGAAGCCTCACAATCTTTGATATTAGAAGTATCAATTAAAATTCTATTAGTATTGTTATCTATATCTATTTTTGTGCGGATAGTTCTTAGTACATCACTAATAACAAAGACATCTTCAAGCATAGGTGCATCTTCTATTATACACTTATCACCACTTAATATACTGGCTGCAATAATCGGCAGTATAGAATTTTTGGCAGTACTTATGTTTACTTCCCCACATAATTTTTTTCCTCCTTTAATTACTATTTTATCCATAATTATCCTCCATTCTACAATTGCTAATATGTTACAATTAGTTCAGGTGTTCCGATAATTACATAACTTCCCGAAGGATATTTGCAAACTGCATAATTAAAATCTATTATCTTATTATCGCTCTGTATTGAATCATAATTTTTTGTGTAAGCTACAGTACTATATCCATTTTCTAAGCCAATAGTATTAATATTGGCTGATCTATGATCTTTCAAAAGTGCTAATACTTGATTATTTATCTCTTCTATATTTGCATTAGTTGATTTTGCTTTTAAATACTCAAAATATTTAGCATCAATTTTTTCATATTCAAGGCATTTTTGAAGCTTATTTTTTAAATCTTCCAAATTATTTTTACTATCTTTTTTTACAATATTTACTGTTACAACATTATAATCTTCATATTTTATTGTTTCTATGTATCCTTTTAAATAGTTATCTCCAAATTCTATAGAATAACCTTTTCCATCCTTTAATTCTTTTTTATCAAAGTTTCTAAAAAAGCCAAAGTCCTTTAATATATAATTTGCAATATCCTCATCATTGTTCTTTGTATTAAAAGTTGAAGTTATTCCATATTCTGTAGTGGCACTATCAGTTACTATCAAAATATCATTAAATAAATCAGTATTTTTTTTTGCTAATGAAAGATTACCAAAGAAAACAGTAATAATAAATGTTATTACTATAATTAATAATGAAATTCTTTTTTTCAATTTATATTTACTCATACAAATTGCTCGTATGAGTATACACCCCCCTTAGTTTTATACTTAGATTATGTACAACTAAGATAAGTGTTATTCAGTTTAATTACTTTATTAAAAAATTTTTGCAAATAAAGATTGAAGTTTTTATTTAAGGTTTGTCTGCTTCAATATATTATCAATATATAAAGCCCCATAAAGAAATGTGATAGAATAAAAAGATTTTATCGCAAAAATAACACGAAACTACTGTTTCGTGTTATTGAAATAATTATATTATTTTAATTTTAACCTTGCAAGTGCTCTTGATAAAGCCAACTCTGCTCTAACTACATCAAGATTATCTTGGTTCTTATCTTTTAATCTTTCCTCGGCTCTCTTTTTAGCCTCTTCAGCTCTTCTAAAGTCAATTTCTTCAGGTGATTCGCATACATCACATAAAATTTTAACTTCGTTATCTTTTACTTCCATAATTCCAGATGAAATAAAAGCTTTAAATTTATTTCCGTTTTTTTCAGTGATCTCTGTAACATTAGGCCTTAATGTCGTCACTAAAGGCATATGATTAGCAAGTATTCCTATGCTTCCTCTAGTACTCTCCGTTATTATTTCTGTAACTTCACCACTATAAAATTCCCTTTCAGGAGTAAGGATATTTAACTTTAAAGCGTCTGCCATATTAATCTCCTTCTCACAAGTAATGTGAACAACTCCAAAGATGGAGCTTCCTGCTTCCGTAAATATAATAAATATATTCCTATCCAGGCATAAAATCGGGCAGTTCCTACCCTACTGTACATATACATAAAGTTAGACAGTATATACTGTCTAACTTTATAATCAAATATTAACTTTCCATCATAGCTTTTGCTTTAGCTATTACTTCTTCTACAGTTCCTGCAAATAAGAATGCTGCTTCTGGTAAATTATCATATTTACCATCAAGTATTTCTCTGAATCCTCTTACAGTTTCTTTTATAGGAACATACGCACCCTTCATCCCTGTAAACTGTTCAGCAACAGAAAATGGTTGTGATAAGAATCTTTGAATTCTTCTAGCTCTTATAACTACTAATCTATCTGTTTCTGAAAGTTCATCTACACCAAGGATTGCTATTATGTCTTGTAACTCCCTATATCTTTGAAGTATATGCTTAACATCTGATGCTACAGCATAGTGCTCTTCCCCAACTATTCTTGGATCAAGAATTCTTGAGCTTGACTCTAGCGGATCAACTGCTGGATATATACCAAGCTCTGTTATAGCTCTTGAAAGAACTGTTGTAGCATCAAGGTGAGAGAATGTAGTTGCTGGCGCTGGGTCAGTCAAGTCATCTGCAGGTACATATACAGCCTGAACAGATGTAATAGAACCTTGCTTTGTTGAAGTTATTCTTTCTTGAAGCGCACCCATTTCAGTTGCAAGTGTTGGCTGGTATCCAACCGCACTTGGTATTCTTCCAAGTAAGGCTGAAACTTCTGAACCAGCTTGTGTAAATCTAAATATATTATCTATAAATAGAAGCACATCCTGACCTTGATCTCTAAAATATTCTGCCATAGTAAGACCTGTTAGCGCAACTCTCATTCTTGCTCCAGGAGGCTCATTCATCTGACCGAATACCAATGCTGTCTTATCAATAACTCCAGATTCCTTCATTTCATAATAAAGGTCATTACCTTCTCTTGTTCTTTCTCCAACACCTGTAAATACTGATAGACCACCATGTTGTTTTGCTATATTATTTATTAATTCTTGAATAAGAACGGTTTTACCAACTCCAGCACCACCAAATAGACCTATTTTTCCTCCTCTTTGGTATGGTGCAAGAAGATCTATAACCTTAATACCAGTTTCAAACATTTCTGGCTCTACAGATTGATCTTCGAAACTTGGTGCTGGTCTGTGAATAGGATAAAATATATCCGCAACAACTTCTCCAGCTTCATCAATTGGCTGTCCTAATAAGTTAAAAAGTCTTCCTAAAACTGGTGCTCCAACTGGTACAGATATAGGTGCTCCTGTATCAACAGCATCCATATCTCTTTTTAAACCATCTGTTGCTTCCATAGAAATTGCTCTAACTATGTCATCTCCAACATGTTGAGCTACCTCTGCTATAAGCTTTTTATCGCCTCTATTTATTTCTATGGCATTGTATATGTTAGGAAGGTTATCTGTGCTAAACTTTATATCTACTACAGGTCCTATAACCTGAACAACCTTGCCTATGTTTGGCATTAGTGTCCCTCCTTACTTTTGAGCTTCTGCTCCTCCGACTATTTCGGAAATTTCCTGAGTTATAGCACCTTGTCTCTCTCTATTATATTTAAGATTAAGTGCATCTAATAACTCATTAGCATTCTTTGTTGCTCCATCCATAGCGCTCATTCTTGAACCTTGTTCACTTGCTTTTGAATGAAGCATAAAGTTTAATATTTGCTGTTTTAGTTGCATAACTATTACATCATCTATCATTTCATCAATAGATGGTTCAAATTTAACAAACTGCCTTTTCACTTCAGAATTTTTATTTTCTAAAGGAAGTATTTTTTCTACAGTAACCACCTGTTTTACGGTAGAATGAAATCTTGTATATATTATGTAAACTTCTCCCACTTCAGCTTTACGATACATATCTAATACTTTATATGTAATAGCACTTGATTCTTCCAATGTAGGAACATCAGGTATATCTACATACTCTGCTGTAGTTTGGAAATTCAGTCTATTAAAATACATTCTTCCCTTCTGACCTACTGAAAGCAATAAAGAATTCTCTCTATCTTTTACTATTACTTCTGCTGCTTTATTTACAACATTAGCATTAAATCCACCACAAAGTCCAGAATCAGAATTAAGCGTAATATAAAGTTTTTTTCTACCTTTATTACCATGTATATAAATACTTTTATCTTCAGCTCCATTAACAAATTCACTCATAACAGCACTAAAAGATTTTGAGTATTTATCATTTAACTCAAGTTTATTTCTAACTTTTCTGAGTTTAGAGGTGGCAATAAGTCCCATGGCTTTTGTTATTTTTTGGGTACTGGTTATTGATTTAATTCTTCTCTTAATTGCAACAAGTCCTGCCCCTGCCATACTTCACCTCCCACAAAGGAATTACACCTCTGCTAAAAATATTTTTTTATATTCTTCTATAGCATCGCCAAGTCTCTTTCCTAAATCATCTGATATTACTTTTTTGTCAACTATCTCTTGACCAACTTCTCTATGATGAGTATCCATAAATTCCATGAATCCTTTTTCAAAGGCTCCAATTTTATCTACTGGAACATCTAGTATATGTTCATTAACTCCTGCATAAAGAATCATAACTTGCTTTTCTACTGGTACTGGCTTATATTGAGGCTGTTTTAATATTTCCATTAACCTCTTACCTTTTTCAAGTCTTTTCTTTGATTCTTTATCAAGATCTGAACCAAACTGAGCAAATGCTGCAAGTTCTCTATATTGTGCAAGGTCAAGTCTTAATGATCCCGCAACTTGTTTCATAGCTTTTATTTGAGCATTACCACCAACTCTGGATACGGATATACCAGCATTAACCGCTGGTCTTTGTCCTGAATAGAATAACTCAGATTCAAGGAATATCTGACCATCTGTTATAGAAATAACATTAGTTGGTATATATGCAGTAACGTCTCCTGCTAGAGTTTCTATTATCGGAAGCGCTGTAAGTGATCCTCCACCAAGCTTATCTGAAAGTTTTGCTGCTCTTTCAAGAAGTCTTGAGTGTACATAGAATACATCTCCAGGATACGCTTCTCTTCCTGGTGGTCTACGAAGTAATAGTGACATTGTTCTATAGGCAACTGCGTGCTTAGACAAATCATCATATACTATAAGTACATCTTTCCCTTGATGCATAAAATATTCGCCCATTGTACAACCTGCATATGGCGCAATATATTGTAATGGTGCTGTTTCTGATGCTGTCGCTGATACAATTATTGTGTAATCCATAGCTCCTATCTCTGTAAGGTTGTTATATATATGAGCTACAGTTGATTGTTTTTGTCCTATAGCAACATATATACATATAACATCTTTACCTTTTTGGTTTATTATTGTATCTATTGCTATTGCTGTTTTACCTGTCTGTCTGTCTCCTATTATTAATTCTCTTTGACCTTTTCCTATTGGTATCATTGAGTCTATAGCTTTAAGACCTGTTTGCAATGGCTGCTTAACAGATTGTCTTGTTATAACTCCAGGAGCTATAAGTTCAACTGGTTTTGTTTCTGTTGTTTTTATTGGGCCTTTTCCATCTATAGGCTGGCCTAATGCATTTACAACTCTGCCGACGATTGCATCGCCAACTGGTACTTCAACAACTTTTCCAGTACTTTTAACTACATCTCCTTCTTTTATACCTTTTTCAGAACCTAAAAGAACGCAACCAACATTGTCCTGTTCAAGGTTTAGAGCCATACCATAAACATTGTTTGGGAACTCTAAAAGTTCTCCTGCCATACATTGGCTAAGACCATAAACTCTGGCTATACCATCACCTATTTGAATTATTGTACCTGAATCAACTGTCTCTATTTTCTTTTCATATTTTTCAATTTCCTGTTTAATAATCGAAGTTATTTCTTCAGGTTTTATGTTCATAGGCTCACCTCTATTCTCTCTTAAGCATTAATTTTTTCATTTCTTCAATTTTAGATTTTACTGTTCCATCTATTACTTCATTATCAATTTGAAGATAGACACCTCCAAGTACGCTTGAATCTAGCTCCTCTTCTAGCAAAATCTTTTTATTGAACTTTGTCTCAAGTTTTTTAATTAACTCTTCCCTCTCATCTTCTTGTAGTGAAACAACTGTTTTAACTTTAGCTATAACAGTATTCTTCCTTTGAAGATCTATTTTTTCCATTTCCTTAAGCTTGCCTTCAAGCTCTAGTATTCTACCTTTATCTATTAGTACAAGTAAAAAAGATAGTAAATCCTCTTCCACTTTACCTTTAAATACATCAGTAAATAATTTCTTTTTGCTTTCAGTACTAACTTGAGGATGTTTGATGAGTTCCTTAAAGTCATTGTTATTCTTTATAAGGTTGACAATATCTCTTAATTCTTGTAAATATCGCTCTACATTTCCCTTTTCTTCTGCAACTTTATAAAGTGCAAGAGCGTATCTCCTATCTAAATATTCATGCATAGTTAGATACCTACCTTAGCTATAAAGTCCTTTATAAGTCTCCTATGTTGTTCTTCATCGATTGATTGTTCTAAAGCTTTTGAAGATATTAAAACAGCTAAATCTACAACTTGATTTTTTACTTCATCTGCTGCCTTTTCTTTTTCTCTTTCTGCTTCAATTTTTGCTCTTGAAACTATAGTTTGAGCTTCTTCATGAGCCTCTTTTAGTACATCTGAGGAAACTTTTTCGGCTTTATTTTTATAATCTTCAACAATTTTCTTTCCTTCGCCTCTAGAACTTTTTAGTAGTTCTTCATGTTGAAGAACTAATTGTTTTGATTTTTCTTCATTGTCATTGGTATTTTTAATTTTAGTAGTAATTTCTTCTTGCCTTGTTGTAATTGTGTCATCAACACGTTTGAAGAAATAATGCTTTAAAATAAGATATAATATTCCAAAGTTTATTATAGTTATTATGACCCTTATTTTATCAATTTCCATATTAAGTTTTAAGCCTCCCCTCTGAATATATGTAAATTGGTGAGGTAATCATTGGAATTAAACTTTAAATACTAGAATAATAGCTATTAATAAAGCATAGATAGCTGTTACTTCTGATAATGCTGCACTTACGAAGAAGGTACTTAATATTTTACCACTTGCTTCTGGTTGTCTTGAAACTCCTTCAATTGCTTTACCAGCAGCTGTACCAACTCCAATACCTCCACCTAGGCATCCAATCGCTGCTAAACCAGCACCTATCGCTGCCATACCTGATATGAATGAATGTGCGTCTAAATTCATAATAAAATCCTCCTTAATAATAATTATTAGTGTTCAGCTATAATTTTTATATTCATCATTGTTAACATAACAAACACTATCATCTGTATTGACCCGTCAAATAAATCAAAGAATGCATGAAATGGAATTGGTATTAGAAATGCCATATGACCCATTCCACCATATATCATTCCAAGAACTACAGCCCCTGCTGTCAAATTACCGAATAGTCGCAGACTCAATGACACTGGAAGAACCAGCCTCTCCACTATATTAAGTGGTAACAATGGCAGTACAGGTTCAGTATAAGCCTTAAAATAATGTCCAAGTCCTACTCTTTTTATCGCATTAAATTGAACTATTATAAAACTTATTAAGGCCAATCCTGCAGCAACGCTTAAGTCCTCTGTTGGTGCTTTTACTCCAATTAATGGAGTGAAATTCATGATTAGAATAAAAATCGCAAGAGTTCCTACATATGGTACAAATTTTATGTACTCTTCACCCATATTTTCGCTAACCAAATTTCGTATTGCTTCAAAAATCATTTCCACAACACTCTGTTTTTTGTCAGGCACTTTTTTTAGATTGCTTGTAGAAACCTTAGCCAAGATGGCTACAAGAATAATAATAATCCATTGCACCATAATACTAGAAGTTATATCTATCTTTAGTGCTCCCAGAACTATTGTAAACAATGGTTTCATTTCTTCCACTTTATCACATCCTTTCTTATTTGTTTTCAATGACTGAATATATATATACCCCAAATAAATGAGAAGTATATCCAAACAAATATGCTGCTACATTATATTTATTGTATTTAAAAATAATATATCCTATAGCTGCGGCTATAACAATTCTTAGAATAAAATTTAAAATATATAGACTTGCAACTGAATTTCTAAATTTTTTAAATAACAATTGACCTAACAAAATATTAATACAAAAATTAATTATAGCAACAATTATTCCAATAAATACAAAAATCCCATAATCCTTAATCAAAAATTGTACTAAAATGCTTAATACAATTCCAATTAGTAAATTAATAATGGGTACTTTCTTTATCATGTCTAAGATGCTTTTATCCAAAACCGACCTCCTCAACCATAGAAGTTTAGTAATTATATTTTACAAATTTTAGTTCATTTACATTTTTGTCTCTAAAATAATTAAATTCATATATTTAATTATTGTTCCATTTACCATAAAATTTATAAGAATTGAATTGAATTTTAATGAAAATAGTCTAACTCTAAAAAGTAATTTGGTTTGTAATTTTAAGAGACTATTATTAAATACTATTTTAAAAGCACACCTTTCCTTGAGATGCATTAAAAATAAACTTTCACTTTTATATTAATTTAAATATTTACATGATAATCTATTATATAATTTAAAGAAACATAAATAAAATCCTACATTTCATCTATAAATTCAATATTTAGCTTTAATAGTCGATTTTTTAACAATATAATTGAATTTTATCTTCATTTCTTCAATTTTATTAAATTTACTAAATTAAAAGAGAATGTCCTAATATAAAATCATTTTTTTAAATATATCGAATTTTCTCTGAATTGCCTGTGACCGCTTTAAATTTCTCTATTTTTATAATCTCAAAATTGTCAAAATAATAAAAATTTTTGAATTAATCTTAACTGTACATTTCAAATTATAATAATTTTTTTCAATAAAGTCCAGTATTTAAAACTAACTTTTCTTAATAATATGTCATTAGCTAGAAATTAAATTTCTAGCTAAATTCTTTATAGTTAATTTTTTCCATATCAAAATACTCTAATATTGCAGCTTCAATTCTTCTTGAAGCCTTTCCATCTCCATAGGGATTTATAGCTCTGCTCATTTTTTCATATTCCTTAGAGTCTCTTATCAATTTATTTGCAGCGTCCACTATATTCCCTTTATCAGTTCCAACTAATTTTACAGTTCCTGCCTCTACAGCCTCAGGTCTTTCAGTAACATCTCTTAAAACTAGTACTGGTTTTCCTAGATGTGGAGCCTCTTCTTGAAGTCCACCTGAATCTGTCATAACCATGTAGCACCTATTCATCAAATTATGAGTTTCTTTCGTATCTAACGGACTTAACAGATGCACTCTGGATGTATCCCCTAAAATTCTATAGACTACATCCTTAACCACAGGATTTAAATGGACTAAATATACTATTTCTACATCCTCATTTTGCTCAACTATATCTTTTAATGCATTGCAAATGTTTTCTATTCCTTCTCCCCAATTTTCCCTTCTATGCGCTGTAACCATTATTACTTTACTGGTATTATATTTAATATCGTTAAGTTCTTTGTTGTCGAATATATAACTATCTTCTACTGTAAATTCCATAGCATCAATAACAGTATTTCCTGTAACAAATATATCCTTTTCATTAATTCCTTCTCTCATTAGATTTTGTTTTGAACCCAGTGTCGGTGCAAAATGTAAATCTGCCATTGCTCCCGTAAGTTTTCTATTCATTTCCTCTGGAAAAGGAAAATATTTATCAAAAGTTCTAAGTCCAGCCTCTACATGTCCTATTTTTATTTTTTGATAAAATGCTGCTAAAGATCCTGTAAAAGTAGTTGTTGTATCCCCATGTACTAAAACTAAATGAGGCTTTTCCTGTAAAAATACCTCTTCAAGTCCTTCCAACACTTTGGTGGTTATTCCTGTTAAAGTTTGCCTGCTTTGCATAATATTTAAGTCAAAATCTGGACTTATATTAAATAATTCTAGCACCTGATCGAGCATCTGTCTGTGCTGTGCAGTTACACAAACTTTATTTTCTATTCTAGGGTTTTTCTCTAATTGTTTCACCAATGGTGCCATTTTTATGGCTTCCGGTCTTGTTCCAAATATTGTTATAACCTTAATCTTATCCATATAAATATACCTCCATTTTTCTAAAAGCAACTACAATTCAATTTTGTTATCTAAGTGTTAACTATTCTCTATGCTCAAAAAAGCCATATTTCCAAGCCATAATTACCAAAGCTACCATAACAAGTGCTAATAAAAAATAAGATCTCGGAGTGCTTATCTGCATTGCTATTATTGCAAAACTTCCAAGTACAGCACTTATTAAATACATTATTATGACTGCTTGCCTTTGAGTAAGCCCCATATCTAGCAATCTATGATGAAGATGCCCTTTATCAGCCTGCATTATAGGTTTGCCATTTATCTTTCTTCTAATCATCGCAAAAAGAGTATCATATATAGGTATTCCTAGTGCAAGTATAGGTACCGCTATTGCAAAAGCAGTTGCAGACTTTATTGCTCCTTTAATAGATATTGCAGACAGTAAAAATCCTAATAATTGTGCTCCTGTATCTCCCATAAATATTGATGCAGGATTAAAGTTATATGGTAAAAATCCTAATATAGACCCTGCCAATATTATAGTTAATACTGGTGCTTCTATTCCTGCATTTTTATTTATTAAGGCTATAATAAACATAGTAATTGCAGAAATAAAGGCAACTCCTGCCGCCAGACCATCTAAACCATCAATTAAATTTAAAGCATTAGTGATTCCTACAACCCAAACTATTGTCATTGGAACTGAAAGTAATCCTATATTAGTATAAAGTTCTGAACTACTTATTGGATTTGTTATTCGAACTATTGTAACTCCATAAAAAGTTAATGCTAAAGCTGCTGTTATTTGAAATAGTAACTTTTGCCACGGCTTTATATCAAATTTATCATCCAAGAATCCACCTATTGCTATAATCGTTGCTCCTATTATTATACCTGTTTCAGACCTAGACAATTCACCAGGTTTTAGTATCAGAGTTATTACAAAAGAAAAATATATCGCTAACCCACCAAGAAGTGGTATAGGCTTTTTATGTATTCTCCTATTATCTTTAGGAATATCTATAGCTTTTATTCTCACTGCAAATTTTTTAATAACTGGCGTAAGTACGGCAGAAATAATTATTGAGACTGCTGCTAAAATATATAAACTATTCATAAATTAACCTTCCTTATTTGTATTGAGCAATACTTCAACTAAATAATTACTTATTCTAATCTAATAACATCCGTCTCCTTCTAGAGAATCGTCATTTTCAACCCACTCATTTACCCATATGTCTCTATAAATCGTTTTAGTATCTCGTATTATAACTTTGTCAATTCCCGCGTTAATTATAAATCTTTTGCATAACGAACAAGGAGACGCATTATGTACATAATCTCCTGTGCTACACTCCTTGCCAACAAGATATATAGTTGCTCCTATCATATCTTGTCTTCTTGCAGATATAATAGCATTTTGTTCAGCGTGAACAGATCTACACAATTCATATCTGGTGCCTCTTGGCACTTTTAGCTCTTCTCTTCTACAATAGGCTAAGTCACAACAATTTTTTCTTCCTCTAGGCGAACCTGTGTATCCTGTTGATATTATTTCGTCATTTTTCACTATTAATGCTGCAAAATTGCGTCGCAAACAAGTTCCTCTTTCTAATACAGTTTCACATATATCTAAATAATAATTATTTTTGTCTATTCTATTCATATATTTCCTCCATTTTCTGTTTTCAACCCCCTTTTATTCTATAATAAAAATCATTTAAATAAAAGCATTCTTTAATTCTTAACTTAAAAAAATTGTGAATCAATCTTTTTATTAGAGGACAGTGGACAATTGACAGTAGACATTGAAGGAGGATTTTTCTCTGCTACACTACGAAAAATCTTTAATTTAGTTTTACCTTTGGTAAATAAGGTTTAATTAAGCTATGCCTAATTAAACCGATGATGTTTCGCTTTAGCGAAACGAATTCACAAGAAATAAATTAGTTTTCCGACGTAAGGAAGAAAACTCACCTTCACTGTCCTCTGTCAACTGTCCTCTTAAAAATAAAAAGCAGTGAAATACCTCACTGCTTGCTTTTACACATATTATTTAGTTCCGTATAATCTATCTCCTGCATCTCCAAGACCAGGTACTATATATCCCTTTTCATTTAATTTTTCATCTATGGATGCAACATATATATCTATATCTGGATGCGCATCCATAACAGCTTTTATACCTTCTGGTGCAGCTATAAGACACATTAATTTTATATTTTTAGCACCTTTTTGCTTTAAAAGAGTAATAGCATCTGCAGCTGAGCCTCCCGTTGCAAGCATAGGATCAGTAACTATTACATCCCTTTCTCCTATATCTTGTGGAAGCTTACAAAAATATTCCACTGGTTTTAGTGTCTCTTCATCTCTATAAAGTCCTATATGACCAACTTTTGCTGCAGGTATAAGTTTTGTCATACCTCCAACCATTCCAAGACCTGCTCTTAATATAGGAACTATGGCCATTTTTTTCCCTGCAAGCATTTTACATTTTGCTTTACATATTGGTGTCTGAATTTCCACTACTTCAAGTTGTAAATCACGAGTTACTTCGTAAGCCATAAGCATAGCTACTTCTTCAACAAGTTCTCTAAAATCTTTTGAGCCTGTATTTTCATCTCTTATCAGAGACAGCTTATGTAATATTAATGGGTGTGCTATTTGTGTTACTTTACTCATACGTTTTTACTCCTCCTAAATATAACGCACAGAATTTAAAGCTCTAAACTTAAATTCTGATCTTTATTTGTTAAAATACTAATTATAATATTTATTTGCTATATTTTTTTTCAATTTCAGCAATGCCATCTATTCTTCTTTGATGTCTTCCACCTTCAAATTTAGTATTTAAGAATATATCTACTATATCTAAAGCAAGTCCTAAGCCTACAACTCTTTGACCTAAAGCAAGTATATTTGCATTATTGTGTTCTCTACATGCATGTGCGCTAAAAGTATCACCACATACTGCAGCCCTTATCCCTGGAACCTTATTGGCAGCTATACTTATACCTATTCCAGTTCCACAAACCAATATGCCTAAATCACAGTTTTTACTTACTACTTCTTCTGCAACACTTAGAGCAAATCCTGCATAGTCACAAGATTGTTCTGTATATGTTCCACAGTCTTTAATTTCTATACCTTTTGCTTCTAAATGTTTTATTACTTCATTTTTTAACGGTAATCCCGCATGATCGCTTCCTAATGCAATCTTCATGTTAAAACACCTCCAAAATATAGTGTTACTATAATTTTAATAATTTATTTTAGTAAATTACTAATTATCACATTGCAAAAAAAGAAGATAATAACATTATAAAATGCCTCTACCTTCTTTCAATTTGTCCAATAGCAATAAAATGCTCTTTTCTAATTGTCTATATGTATATCTATAAATTTCTATATCTCCTCCAAAAGGGTCAACTATATCATCTTTCATAGATACATATTCATTTAGAGTATAAATTTTATGCTTTAATACTGGAAATCTAACGCTCAAAAAATCTCTTATATAAGTTGTCATGGTTAAAATCAGTTCTGAATTTTCTAACATATCTTCAGTAAGTTGGATTGCATATCTTTCACTTAAATCTACATTGTCCTTCTCCTTAACAATAATTGCAGAATTTTTTGAAGTTTTACTATTGTTTACTACAGCTATACCAGCAGAGATTGCTTTAATTTCTTCAATATCACATCTATCATTAAAAATAGCTTCCGCCATACAGCTTCTACACGTATTTCCAGTGCAAACAAATAGTATATTTCTCATGAGCAACCTCCTAAAATACAAAATTATACATTAATAATATCAAATCCAGCTGATTTTTTTAGTCTGTTCATTACAGCTACTCCTACACCCTTTTCCTCAAAGGCTTCAGAAATTATTACATCAACCTTCTCATCATCAAACTTTCTAAGGGTTTCAAACAAACTGTGCGACACACTTATCATATTTTCTCTACTTCCTAAAGATATAATTACACCTTTAGAATAGTATTCCATGGTTTCATCTGTAGCCATTATTCCAACTACTTTATTTTCATCTATATAATTTTGCACTATTTTATTGATTTTTTCAATAGTTTTTTTCAAATCTCCTTGAACTATTTTTACAGGAGCCTTAGGTGCATAGTGTCTATATTTCATCCCTGGCGCTTTAGGTTTAAAATCCTTTTCTGGCTTTATCATTACAGCTGGGTCTATATACGTATTTTCATCTACCTCTTTCAACATTTCTAATGTTATACCACCTGGTCGTAGAACACAAGTAGGTTGAGTAGTACAATCTATAACAGTAGATTCAAGACCAATATCACAAATTTTTCCACCAATAATATAATCTACCTTTCCGCTTAAGTCTTCAACACACCTTTGTACATCAGTCGGACTAGGTCTTCCAGAAATGTTAGCTGATGGTGCAGCTATAGGTACTTTAGCAGCTCTTATAAGTTCCCTAGCAATAATATTTGATGGCATCCTAATTCCTACACAGGGCAATGATGCACTTGTAACATCTGGTATAACTGAAGACTTGGGCAATATTATTGTCATCGGTCCTGGCCAAAACCTTTCCATAAACTTCTTAGCAAGCTCAGGAACTTCAGATACCAATGCTTCGATTTCTTCAACATCTGCTATGTGAACTATTAAAGGATTGTCCTGAGGTCTTCCTTTAGCTTCAAAAATTTTTTTTACAGCTTTAGTATCTAATGCATTGGCACCAAGTCCATAAACAGTCTCAGTTGGAAATACAACCAAGCCTCCAGAGCGAATGACTTCCCCTGCCTTCTGCATTATATCTTTATCCAGTTTATTTTCATCAACCATTACTATCTTTGTATCCATTTTGTTTTCTTACCACCTTTTATTTCTCTTTAACGTATAACCATCTAATTAGTCCTTATTTCATTATACTTCACTATTAAGTTAAATTACATGAATTTAGAAGATTAATACAATTTAAGTAATTACTAACGCATTTTAATTGTTAATTATAATTTAATATAATCTATATTTCAATATTAACACAAAATTTTTTCAAAATAAAAAAAGACTGCAGATTAATTTTAAATTTTCAGCAGTCTAAATATAAATCTATAATATTTTCACCATAATAAGTCCTACCATAATGCCACTTAATACTCCAACGGTACTTGTCACGCCATCCCAAAGCTTGGAAGACTCTGGTATCATTTCACCGCAAACCACATATAACATTATACCTGATGCAAAGGACAAACAAGCACCAAGAACATTTACTGATATACCTGCTATGTACGCTCCGATAAACGTGCCAATGGCGGTAGGAAATGCCGTTACAAAAGTATAAAACAAAATCTTTGCCACTTTCACTCTAGAAGCTATAAGTGGTGCTGCCACTGCAATTCCTTCTGGTATATCATGTATTGCTATTATTATACTCATTTTTATCCCTAGGGCTCCCCCTGCAGCAAATCCGCAACCCATTATTATTCCTTCTGGAAAATTGTGAATCATTAAACCTAACGCTGTCATAAAAGCTACTTTCATGTGCTTGTCCATGTTATTTATAGCCATTTTGTTATCTACCACAGAAACAACTATAACACCTAAAACACAAAAAATTATAGTACCTATAAAACTCCATTTTTCAAGGGCCTCTGGAATTAAATCAAATACCACTACTGACAGCATAAGACCTCCCGCAAATCCTATTATCACTCCCAGCAGCTTATTTGAAGGCTTTCTTATTATTACTCCCAAAAAAGCCCCAGTCATTGTGCCTATTAAAGATACTATACTTCCTATTAGTACAATATAAATTATGCTTTCACTCAAAACATCACCTTTATTTTAATTACTTCTATATCATATGTATTTATCTAAAAACATATATATTCCAAAAGTTTAAAAACCAACTTCAAAAATTCTTTATATCTTTCTATCTGTATAGTATTGAGAGTTTTCTCGATAAAACTTTATCTTTTCAATACATTCTTCCGTAAAGCAAGCATGAGTACAACTTTTATAAATAACGTCTAAAAGAGGGTACTTCCTGAGTCCACCTCTCTTTATTACTGTGAAGTAAAATTGCTCCTCTGGCATTAAAATTTTAAGTCTATTATAGTGGTGCGCCACGTATGGGTGATTTTTAAGAAATTTTAAGTTTACTTCAATCATTCTCTCACTTCTAAATTTTGATGTTGAAAGTAAAATTATTTTAAATTCATTTTTGTCTCCTTCCCTAGATACAATATCTTCTGTGTGAACTAGCGTAATTTTTTCACAGTTTATAATTATTGGTTTCTTATTTATTCCTAAAAATATTTTTAATCTAAACCAATCGTTTTTAAATTTTAAAGCTTCTTTATCAGCTCTTATAAAAATAGCTATAAATATGAGCATTTCAATTATTATTAAATAAATTATATAAAATACATCAAAAGCTTTAGAAAGAAATAATGCAAGTGGCAAAATAAAAAAAATAAAGCACATAGATAGCAGAAATCTTTTATAAGATTTTTTTTGCTTTCTAATAGCTTTATCTATATTCATCGCTTACCCTCTTTTCTTGAATTAAACAATTAGTCGTTACTTCCGATAGCTTTCATTTTCTCCGCTTGTTCAGCAGTTATTAAAGCATCAAGAACTTCGTCTATATCTCCATCAAGATATGCATCTAATTTGTATAAAGTTAATCCTATTCTATGGTCTGTAACCCTTCCTTGAGGATAGTTATATGTTCTTATTCTTTCACTTCTGTCTCCTGTTCCTACTTGACTCTTTCTGTCTTCTGCTATGCTTGCTGCTCGCTCCGCTTCTGCTTTTTCAAACAATCTTGATTTAAGAACTTTCATAGCTTTTTCTTTATTTTTAAGCTGTGATTTCTCATCCTGACAAGATACTACTATTCCAGTTGGAAGGTGAGTTATTCTTACTGCTGAATCCGTAGTATTAACACACTGTCCACCATGTCCTGATGCTCTAAATACATCTATTCTTACATCATTTGGATTAACATCAATCTCTACATCATCAACTTCTGGAAGCACAGCAACAGTAGCAGTTGATGTATGAATTCTTCCACTCGATTCAGTATCTGGAACCCTTTGAACTCTATGAGCTCCACTTTCATACTTTAATCTACTGTAAGCTCCAGTACCTTTAATCATAAACACAATTTCTTTGAATCCGCCTATATCTGTTGCATTTATACTTATCGTTTCAATTTTCCAACCCTTTCGTTCAGCATATCTCGTATACATTCTTGTTAAGTTCGCTGCAAATAAAGCTGCTTCTTCTCCACCAGCACCTGCTCTTATTTCAACAAATACATCCTTATCATCATTAGGATCTTTAGGTAAAAGTAAAATCTTTAATTCTTGATGTTTTTCCTCTATAAGAACTGTGAGATCTTTTATTTCCTCTTGTGCCATTTCCCTTAAGTCTTTATCACTTTCCTCTTGCAACATTTCTTTTGCAGATTCCAAATCCTCTTGAGCTTTTTTATATTCTCTATATTTCATAACAACAATCTCTAAATCTGCGTGTTCTTTACACAATTTACGCCATTCTTTTTGATCCGCCATAACTGTTGGATCACTTATTTTTATAGACAATTCTTCGTACTTATTTTCTATAAAGTTAAGTCTTTCTAACATACTTTTTATCACTCCGTATAAATATTTTCACAATAAATAATTATATCACAATTTCATCATTACTAGCAACCAATTTCGATTTTTCCTTTTATAACTCTATCTTTTTCAGCTAAATCTTTTATACATTCAATTTTTGAAAACCCATATTCTTTTAATATATTGCTGACATCTTCCATCTGATCGTACCCTATTTCAAATAATAATACTCCACCTTTATTAAGAACCTTTAAACTTTGGCAAGTTATCTTTCTATAAAAATCTAAACCATCATCCCCTCCGCATAAGGCTTCATAGGGCTCAAAGTTCTTTACATCCTCCATTAACGTCCCTATAACCTCTTTTCTTATATAAGGAGGATTAGAAACTACAACATCAAATTTATCTTGATTTTTAATAAATTTATCTAACAAATCACTTTTTATCACTTCTACTTTTTCACTTAAATTTAACCTTTTTATATTCTCTTTAGTTACCTCGCAAGCAATATCTGAAATATCAGAACTCTTTATATTTACATTATCCATTAATTTAGCTATAGTGAGCCCTATTATTCCACTTCCACAGCATACATCACAAACATGTATAAAATTGTTTTTCTTTATTTCTTCTATCGCGCACTCCACTAAAGTTTCTGTGTCTGGCCTAGGGATTAAAACTCCTTCCTTTACATAAAAAGATAATCCCATAAATTCACATTCTCCAAGCATATATTTTATAGGCATTTTATTCTTTCTTAATGATATAAGTCTGTAAAACTCATCTATTTCGCTATTATTCAATTCATATTCTCTATTGAGTAATAAAAAAAGCCTATCTTTTTTTATTACTTTCCCAAGTAAAAGGTCACAATCTAGTGCATAGCTTTCTATTCCTTTTGACTTCAAAATTTCATATCCATACTTTAAAAGCTCTCCAACCTTCAAGCTATGTCTCTCCATAAAAACTACTCCATTCTAAATTAATGTATTCTTATCAATATCCTTAGTTTCTTCTATCCCCTCTGCATATTTAAGTGCCATTATTGCTACTTCAATCTGTTCATAGCTTGGTTCTCTAGTAGTTATCTTTTGAAGCATTAATCCTGGATAAGAAGTGATTTTTGAAATGACACTATTACTTTTCCCCATCCATTTTATAAGTTCATATGTCATTCCTGAAACTACAGGCAAAAGCAGCACCCTGTACAGTATTCTCTGCCATAAAGAGCTCCAACCAGTTAAAGAAAATAATATTATACTTACTATCATAACCAAAAACAAAAAATTTGTACCGCATCTAGGATGAAGTCTTTCAAACTTTTGTGCATTCTCTGGAGTAAGCTCTACTTCATGTTCATAGCAAAATATAGTTTTATGCTCTGCTCCATGATACTGAAATACTCTATTAATATCATCCATTTTTCCTATCATTAAAATGTACAATAGGAATATTGCTACTCTAATAACTCCTTCAACTATATTTAAACCTATAGAATTGTGAATTCCCACTTTTTTAAATATATTAGCAGCAAACGTAGGAAATATAAAAAATAAAACTGTAGATATTCCCAATGCTATAATAATAGCAATTGCCGTTAAAATATTTTCACTCTTATCCTTAAATACTTTTTCAAGGTATTTATCAAATTTCGAAGGTTCATCATTTTCATCTTCAAAAAAAGATGCCGAATAATTTAATGTATTTATTCCTATTATTAATGATTCTATTAAAGACACAAATCCTCTAATAATAGGTAAGCCCATAAATTTATTTCTCTTTGTATAAGGAATACATTCCTTCCTATCTACAACAATTTCACCATCAGCTTTTCTAACTGCTGTAGCTACACCCTTTTCTCCTCTCATCATTACACCTTCAATTACAGCTTGCCCTCCTACTGAAGTATTTCTAGCCATTATTTCACCTCCTTTTGAATTTTATTTTTTCTTAGCTTATATGACTCTCTAAATTCAAAATAACATTTCGGACAAAGAGACTCATACTCAATATTATCTTCTTTGTCTATAGCTATCTGTTTTCCTTCAAATATGAACTCCCCGTTAACCTTTCTGCCATTTAAAAGAGCCTTTTTACCACATTTGCATATGGTCTTCAATTCCTCCAAGCTATGAGCAATTAATAATAATCTTCTACTCCCCTCAAATCCATTCATTTGAAAATCAGTACGAAGTCCATAGCAAATTGTCGGTATATCCATTATAACCGCTATTTTAAATAATTGGTCTATTTGCTCTTCCTTAAAAAATTGAACTTCGTCTGCTAATATGCAGTCTATTTGTCCATTTTCCTCTATCCACTTTTGTGTTTCTTCATAAACATTTTGATTTGGACCTATAAGCATATCTACTCCCCGTGATACTCCTAACCTGGAGATCACCTTATTTCCACCTTTAGTATCTGTTCTCGGTTTTATGATAATTATCTTCATTCCCCTCTCTTCATAGTTGTGTGCTACCTGCAACAAATTTGTTGATTTTCCACAGTTCATAGCTCCATATCTAAAATATAGTTTACTCATTTTATTACCTCACCACTTAAATTAAAAAATTAATCAAACAAATATATTTTATCAAACCTAATATATATATTAAAGACTTGTTTTTTTATTAACAGTTTATTGACTTTGACTTATTCACTATGTTATAATACAGTAGTTAAAAAATCAGATATATCCTTAAATTGAAAAGGGGTGAAAATTATGAAACAAGGCATACATCCAGAATACTATCATGATGCGGTAGTTAAGTGTGCATGTGGAAACACTTTTACAACTGGTTCAACTGAAAAAGAATTAAAAGTGGAAATATGCTCTAAATGCCATCCATTCTTCACTGGAAAACAGAAGATTGTTGATGTTGGTGGAAGAGTTGATAAATTCATGAAGAAATTCAATTTAAAATCAGAATAATATAGAGTTTAACATCAGATTTCTTTGATTTTAATTCTTATAATAAAACCTGTCCTTTGATATCAAAGGACAGGTTTTGTTATTTATCTCCAGATTTGCTAATTCCACTTTTTATAATGAAATTAACAAATTCATTGTTATTTTTAGTTTTTGATAATAAGCTTATAAGTTGCTCAGTAATGCCTTGAGTATTATTTTCATCGTATAATACTCTTCTTATATTAAATGCAGCTTCCTTTTCAGTTTGAGTGTCAAATAGCAAATCATCTCTTCTTGTACCAGATTTATAAATATCTATAGCTGGGAATATTCTTCTTTCTTGAAGTCTTCTATCAAGATGAACCTCCATGTTTCCAGTACCCTTAAACTCTTCGAATATCATATCGTCCATCCTGCTTCCAGTTTCTACAAGTGCTGTAGCAAGTATAGTAAGGCTTCCACCTTCTTCTATGTTCCTTGCAGCACCAAAGAATTTTTTAGGCATTATTAGAGCTCCTGGATCAAGTCCACCTGAAAGAGTTCTTCCTGTTGGTGTAATCGTTAAGTTATACGCTCTAGAAAGTCTTGTTATACTATCTAAAAGAATCACTACATCTTGGCCTTGTTCTACCATCCTTTTAGCTCTCTCTAATACCATATATGCTACTTTAGTGTGATGTTCAGGTTCCTCATCAAAGGTTGAGTATATTACCTCTCCTTTAATTGACCTTTGCATATCTGTAACTTCTTCTGGTCTTTCATCTATTAAAACAACTATAAGTTTTGTTTCTGGGTGATTTTGAGATATACTTTGAGCGATTTTCTTTAGAAGAGTAGTTTTACCTGCTTTAGGAGGTGCTACTATAATCCCTCTTTGTCCTTTTCCTATAGGGGATGTAATATCCATAAGTCTTGTAGATAAATCATTTTGTGTAGTTTCAAGTTTCAATCTATCTTCTGGATATATAGGCGTAAGCTTTTCAAATGGCTTTCTGCCTACTGCTCTTTCTGGGTTTTCTCCATTTACTCTTTCTACATAAAGAAGTGCTTTAAATTTTTCACCTTCTTTTGGTGTTCTAACTTTACCACGTACCTCATCCCCAGTCTTTAAGTTAAACCTTCTTATTTGAGATGGTGATACATATATATCTTCTGGACCTGTTAAATAGTTTTTACCTCTTAAAAAGCCGTAGTTATTACTCTCTATTATTTCAAGAACTCCTATAGCCGTATCTGATTCATTTATCATTTCCTTAAGTTTTTCTCTTTTTTCCTCTTCTGATACCTTTTCTTCTTCCTTTGATTCTTCTACTTTAGATTCTTCTACTTTAGGTTCCTCTACCTTTGGTACCTTTTGAACACTTCGTACATCAGCTTTTATCTTTTCAGCATTTTCTTCTTCCCTTTCATTATGTACAGATTCACTCTTAGGACTTATTTTTTCCCTGAGTATAACTCCATCTTTTTTAATAGAAGCTGGAGAAACCTTCTTTATTTCTTCAATTAGCTGAGTCTTTTTATATTTAGATATGCCCTTTACTCCTAATTTTTTGGCTATATCTCTTAACTCAGTAACAGTCAAGTTATCCATATCTTTGTTAATCAAAAAATAACACCTCACATATTTAATTTTTAAAATTATATCTAACCTCTTGGGAATAATCAAAAGATTTTTTCCATTTACTATCCGTAACAATACCAATATTAATTGAATATAACTAACAGATCATGTAATTTAAAATGAAATTATCAAACTTCTAATATCAAAACTCTATCCGAAGTAAGAAATTCTTATTTGAAAGGCTACACTGTAAAATAAATTATAACCCTTTTTCATATTTTAATCCACATTTTTATATATTTTTTTCATTTAAGCAATTTTTATTAGAGCATTACTTCTATTTTACCAAGTGGAGCTTATTTTTATTAATTAATTTCATAATAAAAGGATAAAAGAAACCTTTTATCCTTAAAGATTACAACATAGCACATATTTTTTTGTTCATATTATTATGCATGCTAACTATTTGATTTACTCTTTCATACCTGCCTATATAAAATAGTGGTAATCCTAATGCTTCACATCCTCCAACTGATAGTTCTTTTCTTATAAGCTCATTTATGCTGTATTTATAATAATGAGACTTTCCACAAAGAGGACATTTAATTTTAAAGCAAATTATCTTATTATAAACTTCCACACCCAAGGAGGAGAAGTTCTTATTGATTTCGTTTATTTTAAATATAGAAAACTTCTGCAGTACATAACATCCATTAAAATCCTTTAAAGCAATGCTAATATCAGTATTAAACACCATACTATTCACCCCTCCTATAGAATTATGATTTTGTATATTTATATTTCTATAAATATTATTAAAATCCTTCCTATTTTTTTATTTATTTTGTTACAAAATCATTTTTTTTCGACAAAATAAATTGGCATACACAAATCATAAAGACTTATATATGCCAAAATAATTAAAAATCTAACTGAGTATTGTCTAAAGATGCTTTTATAAAATCTCTGAATAATGAATGTGGTCTGTTTGGTCTTGACTTTAGTTCCGGATGAAATTGAACGGCTACAAACCAAGGATGATCCTTCAACTCAACAATTTCTACTAATCTTGTATCTGGACTAGTTCCTGATAAAACAAGACCTGCTTCAGTTAGCGCTTTTCTATATTCATTATTAAATTCATATCTATGTCTATGTCTTTCGTATATAACCTCTTCACCATAAGCTGCAAATGCATTTGTTTCTTTCGCTAATTTGCATGGATATAGTCCTAATCTCATAGTACCACCTTTTTCATCCACATCCTTCTGATCAGGCATTAAGTCAATTACTGGATACTTTGTATCTGAAGCTATTTCTGAACTATGAGCATCAACATATCCTAATACATTTCTCGCAAATTCTATCACTGCACATTGCATTCCTAAACATATTCCTAAGAACGGAACTCTATTCTCTCTTGCCCATCTTATAGATTCTATTTTACCTTCTATACCTCTATCCCCAAAACCACCTGGAACCAATATACCATCAACATCCTTTAAATGTTCTGATACATTTTCTTCAGTTATATCCATTGAGTTTATCCACTTTATGTTAACATTCGCATCATTTGCATAACCACCATGACTTAAAGCCTCTACAACTGATATATATGCATCATGTAATTCAACATATTTTCCGACAAGTCCAATTGTAACATTGCGGGATAAATTTTTTATTCTATTTACCATATTAACCCATTCGGTATTATCAATCTCTTTGCAAGGTAAGTTTAACTTTTCGCATATTAGAGTATCTAAACCTTCATTATGCAACATTAATGGAACTTCATATAAGTTTTCCGCATCTAAATTTTGAATAACAGAATTTCCATCCACATTACAAAACAAACCTATTTTTTCTTTTAAATCATCTGAAATCGCCATTTCTGAACGACACACTATTACATCTGGTTGGATTCCTATCCCTCTTAGTTCTTTTACTGAATGCTGTGTAGGTTTAGTTTTAAGTTCTCCTGACTTACCTAAGTATGGAACAAGAGTTACATGTATAAAACATACATTTTCTCTACCTACTTCATATTTTATTTGTCTTATAGATTCTAAAAATGGTAAAGATTCTATATCTCCAATTGTTCCACCTATTTCGGTAATAACTACATCTACATCTCTCTCTTTTGCTACTCTGTAAACTCTTGATTTAATTTCATTAGTAATATGAGGAATTACCTGTACTGTTCCACCTAAATAATCCCCTTTTCTTTCTTTTGTTATAACTGACCAATATACTTTTCCTGTAGTGACATTACTGTTTTTACTCAAGTTCTCATCTATAAATCTTTCATAGTGTCCTAAATCCAAATCAGTCTCAGCACCATCATCCGTTACAAAAACTTCACCGTGTTGGTACGGACTCATAGTGCCTGGATCTATATTTATGTATGGGTCAAATTTTTGAATTGAAACTTTTAAACCTCTATTTTTTAGTAATCTTCCTAAAGAAGCTGCTGTTATTCCTTTACCTAATGAGGATACAACTCCTCCTGTTACAAATATATATTTTGTACTCATAAAATTCCTGCTATAATAAGCAGATTTCACCCCCGTTTTTATATAATAATGTAAAATATAATTGACTACATATTGACAAATTAACGCATTAGTTATATAATAAAAATTACCCTATAGGTTAAAATGGCATTTTTGTGTTTCAAAACATATTTAATATATTAGCATACTTCTTTATATTATGCTACTGTTTTTTGCGAAAAAAAATCTACTTTACTTTTTCTATAATATTTTCTGCTTCGAAGTACATATCCCTTATCTTCTTATTAAGCAATAATTTCTCTTCTGCCTTTTTGAAGTTCATTCCTATATTGTTTTTATTCACGGAAGGGAAATCTTTATCTATAGCTCCAATATCATAGCAATTATACTTTCTGATAAGCAGAAAAAATAAGTATCTACATTCTTGGTCTTTTAAAATTTTAAACAATTCTTTCCTACTCAATCCCTTATACCTGCATAATAATTCAATTATTTTTTCATAACTTTCTTCTTTATTTATAAAATATTTATTCACAATAAACACTTCCTTTTATCCACAATGTTAATAACTTAAACAACAACTTCTTCTTAAAATTCTAAACAATAAATAACTAAAATATACACTTTAAGATTAAATTTAATAAATGTTGTTTATGTAAAAACGCAGTGATACAATTTATTATTAAGGTGTATGTTTTTATATATTATATCCGAACAAACACCTTAATAATTTTTTATCACTGCGTTTTTATATTTATTTCTAACAAAGTATTTTGAGGAGTCTGCCCTCCTACAGTTAAAGCATAATTTATTTGTATATCTCCTCCATCATCATTAACATTTATGTTTAATTCTTTAGTTTCTATTTTTAATTCTAAGGTTCCATATTGAGTATTATACATAGATACGCTTTCTGATTGCTTATTAAATTCCATCTTAGCACTCGTACTTCCCATCCTGACAAGAACAAATTTATCCTCATATATTTTTAGCGTTGTTGTAGTACCTTCCATTCCCGATATCGCCGTTTCTTTATATACTGCATAGTAACATCCATCTTTTTCATAAAAGTCTCCTGGAGTTACCACTTCTATAATATCATCCTCTTTCTGCTTACTGGATACAGAAATAATAGCTTTTTTCTTCATATTACATCCCTCCTTTTATTCAGCATCTATCTATGACACTTTAATTATATAAGAAATTTTCCTATTTCCTCTTCTGTTGCAGCTTCGACTTCTATGAATTTATTCATTGGCCTCTTAAAATAACCATACTTAATTTTTACTTTCTTTTCGTCTTTTCCCTTACAATATCTAGCTGTAACTTTAGCCGCAAATTCTATATCCTCTTCTATAGGTTTTCCAATTATTATAATCATTGAGCCTGTGAAACTTTCTGATAAAAATATCATATCATTATTCATGAGATACTTCTTAATTTCATTTGCTTCATCGCCAGTTCTTGTTGATATAATTTTCGCATTTTCTGAAACTCTAAAGTGTCTCCCAAATTTTAATAATTCCAAATCCCTTGTTTCTGGTATATCTTTATATTTCAAAAGTTCCTTTAATCTTTTAGCATAATTAGGCTCTGTAAGCTTACACCCACCTGCTGGTGAGGGATAATCTTTAATATTCCATTTCTCCGCTAGCTCCATTTGTACTTTTCTACTTCTACCAGATATATCTAAAAGATTTTCTCTATCTACTAATCCCTCTAGTTCCATCTTAGTTGGAATAAGATTTTTAGCACATAAAGGTCTTAAAATTTTATCACTAAATCCAGATTCTTTTTTAACTATATCTAAAGATATCTTGTTTTGAGACATAGGTCTTTGGTTTAATACCTCTCCAGTAATTATAAAATCTGCTTGATACTTCTCTAAAAGCCGTCCAGAATAATTCAACATCATAGTATGACAATCAATACATGGATTTATATTTTTTCCATAACCATGTTTCGGATTCTTTACCAAATTAAAATGTTCCTCTGAAAAATCAACTACCTCTAATGGAATATCAATTTGTTTTGCCATCCTTATAGCATTATCCGGTCCAAAAAAGTAAGACTTAAAGCATATCCCTATTACTTCTATACCTTGATCTTTAATTAGTTTTGCCGCTAGTGTGCTATCTAATCCTCCAGAAATCATCGCAAGTGCTCTTGTCATTATATTATCACCTTTCTCAAATCAAAAATTAATCTCGGGCTCTCAATTTATACTAAATAAAAGCCCTGTATAAAAACTTCTAAATACTAGTTTAGTTAATTTTTATTACTTTATCAATAATTTTTCGTATAGTTATTTAACTTTATATATAAAAGTTAAAATAAAAACTTTCGCCATAAAAAGCGAAAGTTTTAGACATATAGCATCAATTACATAGTAAGTTGCCCATTAGGTGTATTTATAATCTGCAATATTCTTTGCTCATAATTAGTTTGAGCATTTACATATACCTTATAGTTGTCACCCTTATAATTCCCTGAAAATTCATAGCACAATACTTCCTTATTAGTTTCTGTAGGTATAACTGCAAGTCTGACACTTGTAATATTGAGTTTTTTCCCAACTTTTTGTTTTGCTTGTTCAGCCGTAAATTTCGTGGAAGGTATAGATCTGTTTTCCTGATGTGATACAAGGTATTTCTCTGATTCAATCCCTACTATATTCCCATCATCTAATGCAATTTTTAATTTTATCTGATCAGGATAAATTATAATATTTTGATTCATATATACATAATTAATTACAGCTACATTTCCATAGTTAAGTGTATATGTAGGTACCATATTACTGTATCCTATATTTTTCAAATAATTAGATCCAATATTTGTTGCTTTTCCAACATCAATACTCGCTTTTCCAATAGATTTACCATCCAATAGGTATAGAACTTTTCCACCTTTCTTAGTTATCTCACATACGACTTTTTCATCCTTACTAGCTCTTCCTCTTATTGATACTGAAAACCTATAAACATCCATTCTTCGACCAGACCCTTCCACTGTCAAAGACTGTAAAGATTCTACTTTATCTTTTCCAATTAAAGTTCTAACAACATCCTCTGCCTGATTTTGAGTAATCTCTTTTTGTGAGTTAATTCTAGGAGTTATTTGCACTGAGTTATCAGAAAAAGGTCCATCGTAAATGAGAGATGGATATTGTGTTACTTGTTTTTGTATTGCGCCAAACTTGTCACCTAGCATTTCTTCTTTATTTCCACTAGCAAATACACCTGTAATTTTTTTTCTTATTTCGCCCCATCTTACTCTTCCTTCATTTATGTCACTAGATACTTTTTTAAGTTGCTGTTCTAGACTAAAAGACTGATTTTTTAAATTATCTACAGTAGCATAGTCTGCATCACTTAATTGTCTTCCCTCAGAGGACGCTTTCTCTAAAGTATAACAAAAATCTCCTACCTGAGATAAGAATTTACTAGTATCACCTATAACTTCTTGTGACACAGGGAGAGAGTGTATCTTATCATTTGCCATAGCTGCATATCTGAATATTTCAGAGAATACTGCCATCTCTTGTTCTCTTGATCCTACTATACTCGACTTACCTAAATTAACCCTTATATTTTGTACTGAATCTATTAATTCGTACATACTTTTACTGTACTGTGCCTGCAAATAGTTTCGGTAATCAGTCCTTTCAAGTGTCATTAGAATTGCAAATGTACTTGAAAAGACCACTATTAAAGTTACTATAGTAGTATATATTATTCTTTTTTTAATTACCTTCATCAAAACTCCTCCAATCCTATATGATACAACTGCTATCTGTTCTAAATTTACTGCAGTATATAAAAACTTATTATAGTCTATTGTCTGTATCTTATATGATTGTTATTCATTTTGTATAAGTTTGCTTAAAAAACTAATAATAATTTGCAAAATTTTTTAATATATGAGTATACTATTAATGGATAGCCAAAGAACAAAATATAAATTTTTTCTTAATTGTTTGTTAAACTGATTTATTATTGCTCATACATCCTATATAATGTTATTACATACTTAACCGGAAGGTGATTAAATGAAAGTATTAATTCTTTCAGTTTCTGCTGGTGGTGGTCATGGTCATGCCGCAGGAGCCATACGAGATTACATAAATTTAAACAATCCAGATTCAGATATAAAGATAGTTGATACATTAAAATATATAAATCCAATAATAGATAAAGTAGTAATCGGAAGTTATTTAAAAACTATAAAAAGAACTCCCTCACTTTATGGCAAGCTTTATACTTATTCTGAAGGAGATTATAGATTGGCAACCACGATAAGCTCAAAATTTATTGAAATTATGGCATACAAACTATTACCTCTGTTTGAAGAATTTAGTCCTGATATTTTAGTATCCACTCACCCCTTCTCAACTGAAATGGTATCTGTAATGAAACATAAATATACCGTGAATTTTCCTGCCATTTCAGTTATTACAGATTACTATCCTCATGGCTCTTGGCTTCATGCTAACATAGATGCACATATTGTTTCTAATTGTGCCATGGTTGAAGATATGGTTTCAAAAGGTATCTGTAAAGAGACTATATACAATTTAGGTATACCTGTTAAGCCATCTTTTATGGAAAAATTCGACAGAAGTGTCACATTAAAAGAATTAAATCTTAATGAACATAAATTTACCATTCTTATAATGGGCGGCAGTCTGGGACTCGGAAAAATCACAGATGTATATGAGAAACTGTGTAATATAAAACAAGACATACAAATAATCGTAATAACAGGTAGTAATCAAAAGCTTTATCATGAACTTACAAAACTCAAGGAATATTCACCTAAAGAAACACACATTATAGGATTTACTAATACAGTTAATAAGTATATGCAAGCTTGTGACTTGCTTTTGACTAAACCTGGCGGCCTTACTATAACTGAAGCCTTAATATGCCAGATTCCATTGGGTCTTTTTTCTCCTATACCTGGTCAAGAAGAAAAAAATGCACAATTTCTTTTAAAAAATAATTTAGCAATTAATCTATCTGACATAGATAAATGCATTGAAGTAATTGAAGAATTACTGAACTGCCCTGAAAAACTGAAATTAATGAGAATAAATTGTGAGAACTTCTCTAAGCCTAATGCAGGAAATGATATATATAAACTTATAAAAATGCTTATGGAAAATAATAGAATAAATAACGATATAGAAACTTCTGAAAAGATTTTTCAAAAAGATAGTACTAGTAAAACATTTTTTAAATCTGTAGAGAGATACTTTATGAAAACAGCGAGCAAATTGTTTTGTTTGTAAACCCAAATAAGAATCAGCATAAGTTTAAATTCTTATCTGATTCTTACTTCTATTTAACCTGACTTTTCTTATTTCCTAACATTTCTAACATTTCTAATATTTTAAATTTCACTTTTATATCACTATTTCTTGACTTATCTAATTGGTTATTAACCATTTTATATTCTTCTGGTGATAAAACAGATTTCATTTCAGTCTCTGTTTCCTTATATGAAACCTCTCCCTTTGTTATATCGACAAAACATAGTGGTGGAAACATTACACACCACCAATTTTGTCCTTTTCCATCACCTATGATTATTCTATACGCTTCATATCTTCCTGGAGGTAATGTGATATTACCATAGGTTTTTATAGGAAAGTTTTCATTAGATAGTGTAGTTTTAACTGAATAATTAAATCCATTATCATTTATAACCTTGTTTGCTATGTCTATTATTTCTTTATCATTTTCCCTAATGATTTTTCTTGATTCTTCTATATTTTTTGAATTTTTTAACTTTGGTTGGATATATTCTATTACTTTATCTCTTATTTTTAACTTTAAGGCTTGGTCACTTTTTGAATCACTATTAGCAATTACGTGAAATCTTATAATCTTAGATGCTATATCTTCTTGAAGCGATTCACTTTTGCCTTGAATCTTATTTGTACCTAAAGCGAATATAGCTAAAATGCATAAAACAATTATTGTAATTTTCTTCATTATAAATTTCCCCCCAACAACTTTTTAAATGATATTTATATTATTGACAAGCATTTTAGTTATATTCACTCTTTAAAAATTTATTTAACTACACCTATTCTTCTAATATTACTATTAATACCAACATTTATGGTTGCGCTGCTATAAACATCAGACCACTTATCCTTTATTTGTTTCCACAATAAAGGATGATATTTTTCAACATATTCTCTCAAACCTATAGGATCCACTCCAAGTTCCCTTTGAGTTACTTTAACTACTGCTTCACATTCCTGCTTAACAGAATTGTTAAAATTATTCTGCAGCGCTTGAAGTACATCTTTAGAAAAAATCTCTCCCCCTACATAATAGTCCTTTAGTTCACCCTCAATATCTAGAAAAATGTCAAATGTAAGTTTCCCATCTTGGTTACTTACAGATATTTTTCTATCAATCCCGTCAATCACAATATCTATTGGATGCCCATTTTTATATATTACCTTTCTTCCACCTTTTAATTTTCCTCTCAACATCTCTAAATTAGATGTTTCTATAGTAGATAAATCCCCTTTATATTTATAGTCTTTAATTATACCAATTCCTGATATCTTCAGCTCGTTTTTATCCTTCTCTATAGTCATACGTGGAAGTAGTGCGTTTCCATTTTCACTTAATAAAACTAAAAATTCATTTAACGTTACTGGTAATATTGAATTTTTATTACTATTTTCTATAAGTCCATTTATATAACTTTCAATGTTTTTTTCCATTGTTGGTTTATATTTTATATATTCTTCTGCTTTTCCATCAGACATGATAACATACATATTCCTATTTAACGAAGGTTCTCTTTGTAAATAGTCTACAACTTCTCTTAAAATTTCAGGGTATGTAGTTAACTCTTTACCGAGTACTAATAACCTACTGTGACTAAATCTTATGTCTCTGCTACTTTTTAAGGATGCTTTTTCAACTGCATCCTGCATTGAATAGCCATCGGTAGTTATGTACATATCCTTTGCGGTTCCTCCTTTGCCAGGTCCCAATTGACTTATATCTGGTGCTCCAAAGGTTACTCTCAGCTTTTTTAGATCCATCCCAGTGAATGCATCATTCGCACTAAAATTCTTCAATTCCTTTTCTTTCCCAACCTGTTCTCCTGCATCAATACTTATAATAGATATCAGACTTCTTCTATCTAGTTCTACCTTATCCCAGCACCCAGTCAATAAAATACATATTATTGACAAGGATAAAATTTTCCTGAACTTTATCATTTGATTCCACGCTCCTTTACTTCTTTTTTAGAAGGTTTTCTTAAAAAAAGTATTAAAGGAAGTAGAACTGAACTAAAGGTTGCTAAATAAGGCAATATACTATTACTTATATCGTAAAGTTCAGCTATATTCTCTGGATATAAAGCTATAGCATATATAAATGGCACTATTAGCGCCGATGACAACTTTATATCATGTAAATTAAGCATATCCTTAAGTATATCTGATGATAGATAATATGAATTTACGAATGTAGTAAAGTAAAACACTACCCATAAGGCCATTATTATACCTTCCCACCTCTCTATAAAAGCCCCAGGTATATTTATAGATTTAATCATAGTAATTGTCGGCCATAGCAATATTTTTGTTTGTTCTTTAGCAAAAACAGCTAAACAAAAAATTATTATAATTACATAAAAAAGCGCTACAAATATAATGCTTTTTAAGGCTACTTTAGCTATGGACTTTTTATTTTTCATAAAAGGAAGCACCAAATAAATTATTTCTATCCCTCCAAAACTATAGATAGTTGACCTTAATGCTTTTACGTATTCATCTGGTGCACTATTAAATATAGGAAATATATTAGTGAAATCCGTTCTGTTTAAAGTGAGTAAAAGCACAAAAGTAATAGGAAGAAACATCACCCAAAAAGCGATTTCGTTAAATTTTATTAAACTTCCTACCTCTCCCCTAACAAGATACAGCCCTGTGAGTATTGTAATTATAATTAAAAATTCCGTAGGAGTTCTTTGTAATAGATACATCTTTATTACCTCTATAAAAACTCTCATACCTATAGACACTGCAAATATATTGTATATTATAAATATTAAAGCTAATATAGAGCCTATTATTTTCCCAAAATTCAATTCTAAAATATTAAAGAACTTGCTATATTTATTATTCTCAACTACACTTAACGCAATATAAATTAAAAAATAACTTATAATGCCGCTAATTAATGCTATAATCCAGCCATCAGTATTTACATTCGTTGCTAAATCTCTTGGTAAAGAAAAAACACCTACCCCTATAACAGTTACTACAATAGTCGCAAATAAACCATAAGGTGTAATGAATTCTTTGTTATTCATAAAAGATATACCACCTCTATTTCTGTCTTACTTTATCTCCTGTATTCATAAACTCAGGTCTTTTTTTATAAAATCTAATTGGAAATCTGATAAATAAATCTTTAAAATCACTAATCTCTGGATTAACTAATGGGGATAAATATGGAACATTAAAACTTTTTAATCTAACTAAATGTATTAGTGTTATTATTAACCCCAACATAATACCATAAAGTCCTATAATAGAAGCCATTATTATTAATATAAACCTTAGTATTCTAAAAGCTGATGCCATTTCATAGTTAGGAGTAGTAAAACTTGTTATTGCTGTTACTGAAACTATTATTATCATTATAGGGCTTACAATTCCAGCACTTACCGCAGCTTGCCCTATGATAAGACCTCCTACTATTCCTATTGTCGACCCAATAGCCTTAGGCAGCCTAGCTGTGGATTCAATTAGAAATGCCAAACTGACCTCCATAATCAACGCCTCTACAAAAGCCGGAAATGGTACACCCTCTCTAGATGATGCTATAAAATATGCTAATTTTGTAGGAATTATAGCTGGGTGAAAAGAAGTAACAGCAACATAAAGAGCTGGAAGCATTAATGATGCAAAGATAGAAAAAAATCTTATAATTCTTATAGTAGAACCATATATCCACCTCTGATAATAATCATCTGGTGATTGAAACATAGCCGCCATTGTAGTTGGCACTATAAGGGCAAATGGTGAGTTATCTACAAGTATAGCAATTCTCCCTTCATATAATGCTGATGCCACAACATCCGGTCTCTCTGTGCTCTGTACTTGAGGAAATACGGATACTTTGTTGTCTTCTATAAATTGTTCTACATATCCACTATCTAAAATAGCATCTATATCTATTTTTTCTAATCTCTGAAGCAGTTCTTTTAAAGCTTCTTTATTTACAATATCTTCAATGTACATTATTGCTACATCGCTTTTTGACCTTGCACCCAAAGTTTTAGACTGGACTTTGAGTCTTGAATCTTTTATTCTTCGTCTAACCAAAGCAGTATTAAATCTTATTGTTTCTGTGAAACCATCTCTCCCTCCTCTAATTACAGTTTCTCCTGATGGTTCTGAAACACCTCTAGCAGGCCATAAGCGAGTAGCTATAACATAGCACACCTCTAGTCCATCAATAAGCATAATTGTATCTCCAGAGAGCATAGAGTTTATGCCTTTGCTAAGCTTTTCTTCTTCTCTCATGTCTGATACAGTTAATATTTTGTCTTTTATTTTCTCAACCTCATCTATTTCCGCCCCTATAACCATCAAAGTTTCAAGTACATAGTTATCTAATAAATTTTTGTCTGCCATTCCATCTACATATACTAATGCAGCTTTAAGTTTACCTATATAAAACTCTCTGAATACTATGTCTGTGCTGTCCTTTAATAAATCTTTTATATAAGATAGATTTTCTTCAGCTTTTAAAGATATTTCATCTCTTAGTTCTTCTTTCAAATGCTATCACTTCCTTAATTATTATGTTGGTTATTTTAGGAACTATACATAGTAACTAGGTATAATACAACTGCAATTATTATAATTCCTATGCCCATAGATTTTGATTTTCTAGATGTATCTTTCATATTCCAACTCGAGAATCCTTTTGAGTCTATAATCAATATTAACCCCTGTATAATCATAAGTATTAAAAAATACTTATCAAACAACTCTAATATTCTCATAATGCTCACTCCTAATTTTCAGCTAACTTAAATTATTTTTAGCTTATAAAAAGATATTTATTCATGTTCATCAAGTAAAAAAGTGGAACTAAGCTTTTAATGCTTTAGTTCCACTTTTATATTTAATTTCTTAAATTGTTCTTGTTATAAAAACTTCCTTATATTTCTTTTTAATTCTATCATAACATGATTGAGCCTTTAGCATATCCTCAAAAAAAGCAAATATAGTTGGACCACTTCCACTCATCAGAGCACCCATTGCTCCCATACTAATAAGTTCATTTTTTATATTTTTTAGAACAGTGTGTTTTCTAAGAGTGACATTTTCCAAAACATTTTTCATGTTTTTACTTACCCTAAACAAATTATGCTCTTCAATATTCTTAATTAAAGTGTCAGTATCTGGATGTTTATTTATTTTACTTATATCTAAACTTTTATACACTTCTTTAGTAGATACACCAAAAGAAGGCTTAACTACTATTAAAATCTGATTTTTAAAATTTGTTAGTTTAGTTACCTTCTCTCCTATTCCTTCGCATAAAGCTGTCCCCCCTACTATGCAATATGGAACATCAGCTCCTATTTTTAATCCTAGATTCATAAGTTCCCTATCCTCTATATCTATCTCATATAAGCTTCTCATAGCTTTTAATACAGCTGCTGCATCTGTGCTTCCACCAGCAAGTCCTGCTGCCACAGGTATATTTTTCTTTAAATATATATCAACTCCACCCTTTATGTTATAGGTGTTTATAAAAATATCTGCAGCCCTATACACCAGATTTCTATCATCTATTGGTATATATGGCTTATTGCAAGATATATTTATACCGGCATCTAATCTTTTTATATTTATATGATCATATAAATCTATCGTCTGCATTATCATTTTTAAAAGATGATAGCCATCTTCCCTTTTTCCTATAACATCTAAAGATATATTAATTTTTGCGTAAGCTTTTATTAACATTTCACCCTCCACAAATGCATTTTATGTTATTAAATAGTATAATACAACCTTAAAATTAAAGCTATACTTTTAAGATCTTAAATTTTAAAAGCTTTAAACCTTTAAAACTTCTTCTTAAAAATATAGCTTTAATTTTAATTTTCTTTATACTATTGCAGCTGGTTGTTGTTCACTTTGATTTGTATATGAATCAATCTTTTCCTTAATTAACTGAACTAATGGTTCATATTCTTCAAAAAATGTTATGATTAAATCTCCTGACCTAGCGTTATCAATAGCCTTTTCTAAAGCTTCTACTTCATCCAGTACAATTTCTATCTTTTTTCTATCAATACTAGAAGTTAGTACTCCTTTTTCTAAAATAGATGCGATTTCTCCCATTTTTCTTCCTCTTCTGTCTTTATCTTCTTTTATATATACATAGTCAAAATTTTCTCCTGATATCTTACCAACTTCTTCTACGCTACTATCAGTTCGATCTCCTGGTACACCTATTACTCCTACTAACCTATTATGCTGTATATTTTTAGCACCATTTAGAACAGCCTTATATCCATCTATATTGTGTCCATAGTCTAAAACAACTAATGCCCCATTCACTTTATACATATTAAACCTTCCAGGATTGAATTCCTCGTCACAATAAAAGCTTCTTAATCCATTGCTTATAATTGAATAATCTATATTTAATCCAATAAGTGCTGCACATGCAGCCATTGCGTTTTCAATATTATATTCTAATCTTCCTCCTATTGTAATTTTTATATCTGAAATCTTTACTATAGGAATCATACTATCATCTTTTTCTATGCATATCATTCCTCCATTAGTATATACTCCATATCCACCTTTTTTTAGATTTTGTCTAAGTATATGATTATTTCTGTCCCTTGAGAATATAATAATATTACTCTTTATCCTGTCTATAATGCTCATACTAACAGGATCGTCCGCATTTAATACTGCATATCCTTCATCCTTTACAGCTTCTCCTACTAGAGCCTTTACATATGCTAAATCCTCCATTGTCTCTACATCATCTAATCCCAGATGATCTTCAGTTATATTAGTGATGACCGCCACATCAGCCATATCGTATGCAAGACCTTTTCTTATAATTCCACCTCTTGCAGTTTCCAAAACGGCAGCATTAATTTCATTATTTGTTAATACTGTTCTAGCACTATAATATCCTGTAGTATCTCCCTTGCTTATGCATTTATCGTTTATATATATTCCACCAGTTGTAGTCATTCCTACATTATATCCAGCCTTAGACAAAACATGACCAATCAATCTTGTAGTGGTAGTTTTTCCATTAGTTCCGGTTATTGATACTAATGGTATATTGGGAGATGTATTTTTAAATAGCATATCAACAATAGCACCTGCCACATTCCTACTCTTACCTTCACTAGGATAATGGTGCATCCTAATGCCAGGCGCAGCATTTACTTCTAATATCGCTCCTTCTTTGTCAATTGACTGGCTTATGTCTAGACAACAAATATCTATTCCGCATACATCAAGACCTATAGCTTTTGCCGCTCTCTCACATATGTTTATATTTTCTTTACAAATTATATCTGTACAATCTATGGCCTTACCTCCTGTAGATAAATTAGCATTTTCCCTTAATATAAGCTTTTCTCCCTTAGGTAAAATCATATTCAAATTATATCCACTCTTTGCAATATGTGACTCAAGCTCATTGTTTATCTTAACCTTTGTTAGAGGTTTCTCATGCCCTTCTCCTCTTAAACTGTCACTATTTAATATCGCTATAAGCTCATTTACAGTACTCACACCATCCCCAACTACATAAGGTGGTATTCTTTCAGCTGCAGCAACTACCTTTCCATCTACTACACATACCCTATAATCTTTTCCTATTATATTTTCCTCAATAATAACATCATCATAGTCTTTTGATAATATATTATATGCTTTAAGCGCTTCCTTTTCATTTTTTATATTAACAAATACTCCTTTACCCTGATTCCCGAATGTAGGCTTCATAACTATTGGATAACCTAATTTTTCAGCCTTAAACAATAAATCTAAGCTATTTCTTATCTTATATCCATCAGCTACAGGTAAATGCTGATTATAGAGTATCTCTTTAGTCATTAGTTTATTACAAGCTATGTCCACAGGTATACATTTTGTATCATTCGAAATAGTAGCTTCAATTATTTTGCTATTCCTACCATAACCCAACTGAAACATACTGCCTTCTCCCATTCTCATTATAGGTATACCTCTTTTTTTTGCTTCTTCTACTATAGAGAGCGTGCTAGGTCCTAGTTCTTCCAATCTAAGTTTCTCTTTTAAAGATCGTATTGCTGCATTAAAATCAAAACTCTTTTTATTTATAAAACAATTAATTAAGTTTACAGCTATTTTACCTATTTCTACTGCTGTATTACTGTAAATATATTCATATATTACATAATATTTATTTCCTTTAATTTCTCTTGATTTTCCGTATGAAACGTCCATCCCCAATCCGTTTTGGATAGCTATAATTATGTGTTCACATACATGTGCAAGATAAGTTCCTTCCTGAAGCCTTTTTCTAAAGCCATGTTCCTCATCAATACCACATCTGTGTTCATCTAAAGCTGGCATAGTTTTTAATAGGGCTTCATTGAATCCATCTATATTCTTAGTAGGAATATCTCTATATCCTTCTAGGTCTATACACATTTTTATGCATTTTCTATGAGAGTATATATTTCTTCCTTCGAAAATTTTAAATTCATCGATCTTCATCTTTACGTATATTGTCCTCCTCTTTCTTAGCTACAGTATTTGAATTTTTATATTATAGCTATTCTCCGTTATAAGGTATCTTTCTGTTTAAATCGAATTTATCTCCACTCTTTAAAACATGTAATTTTACATTAAAAATAGATAATACTTCGTTCTGGTATTGTTCAGATACATTGCTGTAATCTATATTACTTCCGTCAATAACATATACTGCACCAGAACCTATTACCCTAAGTTCTCCTTCTTCCTTTACAACTATAGCAGTATCCTCATCTATTCCAATTCCTAGGCTTTGAGGGTTTTCAGCTATTCCAACAAGTAATCTTCCAATTCTTCCTCTTTGATCAAAATGTTGGTCTATTATTACACCTCTTATTAAGCCTAAACCTGGAGCCATTTTTAGTGTGCATTTTTTAGGCGACTCTTCATCTGGTCCTGTCACTACCATGGTATCACTCATCACAGATGCACCTGCTGACGTTCCAACAAAAATACAGCCTTTTTCATAGGCCTCTTTTATCCTCGTATATAACTGAGTTCCTCCTATTAAGCTTGTTATTCTAAGCTGGTCTCCTCCTGTAAAAAATACCATTGAGGCATCCTCTATAATTTTGATATTACTTGAATCATATGCATCTTTTCTTTCTCTTATATTTAATATTCTGATATTTTTAACTTCTAAATTTTCAAATATACTTTTATATTCATTACCTAATTCTTCTGGGAGTTCTGATGCAATTGTTGCTACAACCAACACATCTTTTTCTTTATCCAACTTATTACATACCTCTTTGAGTATACTTTTCTCTCCTTTTTTATCTTCTGCGCCTCCAATAATTATTAAGTTCCCCTGCAACTTCTCTTCCAAAATCATACACTCCTTCTTATGGATATTTTATATTTTTTCCACATTTTAAATAGTTATACATAAATAAAACTTCAGCTATTTGTCGCTGAAGTTTTAAGCAATATTTCTATTATGCGTTTCATTGCAATCACATATACTATCTAAATTATAGCTCTTCCAGGTACAATAAGCTTATTGCCAACTCTTATAGCATCTGGATTCTCTGTATTATTTAGCTTAACTAAATCATCTATTGTTGTATGATACTTTTTAGCTATCTTCCATATAGTATCTCCATGTTGAACAACATATATAGTTAAGCTAGCTTTCTTCTCAGGTAATTCTCCTTCTAATGGTTCCATATCTATTAAGAACTCTTTATGCGTTATATAATTTACTCTTCCGTATATCTCTACTACCGCTTTTATTGCTATAGTATCTGCTTCTATAACTGCTTCTATGTTTTCTAAACAAGTCTTAGCTATACACTGCATATCAATTTTGCACCCAGGTATATCTATAGAAGAATTAAATGGTATCTCCTCATTAACAGTATATACATATTTTTCTTCGTCAAAAGTTTTATATAAGATTTCTGCATTTAATACTCCATCAACTATAATCTTATCTTCAACTAACTTTTTATCAGTTACACAAACTGTTCCTGAACACATTATTATTTTAGCTATCTTTGGATTTCCTTCTAATTCTATACTAGATTTGACTATAGTTTGACTAATTGAATGTCCATGCATTACATTTAACTCATAATCTTTTTTATTCATTTGCATAAGTTCCGAAGGTGAATATGCATCTTCAATAATATCAATTTCTTCTTTATACATAACCTTTGTGCTAGACTTAATCAAAGCTTCAACGTCAACAATCCTATTTTCTCCAAGGTCATCTTCTTTAATTTCACATTCTATAGCTTCAACCTTAAATTCTGTATAATTATTCATAGTAGGGTTTACTCCATCAAAATCTATCTCTTTACTTAATGGTATATCATCCTCCATATATATTATATCTCTGGTATCTTTTCCCCTGTATAATAGTCCTACTAAAGCATGTGCTTCTATTAATACTTTTCCTTCCATTACTTTAATATCTTTTTTATTAATCTTTACATCATATTTTAATACATTCCCTATTTGTGGATTCTCCATTGGAATTTGCATATGACTTTTAGCTATCAAATCACCTGATATAGTTCCTACTATTTTATCCACAGTCGCAGGATTTTTAAGCATCTGAACATCCTGTGAACCTGTTACATCTTTTATTACTTCAAATTCATAATTTTTATACACTTCAACTTTTAATTTTACAATTCCTTCTACAGCTATTTTTCTTTCATTAACAATGCCACATTCCATATGCTCGACATAACAGCTGGAATCACATAACATTCTGTGCTCCACACCTGGAAGCTCTACATAATTTGAAAACTTACCAGTATAATTTGTACTGTACACTCCTGTGCTTTCCTCTTCCTTAGCTAGATATAAAATAGTGTATTCTATTTGTCCTTCTACAAACACCTTGTCCTGCATAACCTCGGTGCTTATAATACATGGTATAGCATCTAGTAGCAATACCTCACTAACATCCGGGTGCGTATCCGGTATAACATATTCTCCCTTTAATACAGTATCACTGAAATTTTCACCTAGCAATTGTTCACACTCTATATTTTCTTTAACTAGCTCCATAGCCATATTACTCTCCCTCCCATTAAACCTAATACTTATTTATACAAATTAAACCTACTATTTATTTATACAAACACTAATGAAAAAATATGATAAAAATTCATATTTTCTTAGAATAAATACTGACTTTGGAGTGGTTTTTTTATTACAATATTCATCATTTTTTTTATGCTTATTCTATTTGCAAGCATTATATATATTGACATTTGCTGAATTTTGGCGTAATATTAGAAATGGTTGTTGACCATATAACCTCTCATAAATTCTCAATACCCTTTTATACCATAGTTGAAAGATGGAAACCCACCATCTTTCTTTTTGTTAAGATTTCGTTATTTTTAAATAAAAAAAGGTCGGTACTATATATTAGTACCGATTTTTATACCGCAAAAACCAGTTGAACTGTTTTGGTTAAAACATCTGAATAACTATAGGTCACTTTCCTTTGGGTGTCACTTTCTAATCTAATTACAAATATACTAGGATAAGCTTTCTCAATAACTCCGCTATTTACGAAAACCTTTCTTCTTCCTCCATTTGCTTTTAGTGTTACTTTATCACCAACATGGTCTTCAATATTTTTTCTTATTGAAGCCAATACATTTGCTTTTTCCATATAAAACACCCTCTTTCCACATTGTATATTATATATCTCAATATATATAATGTCAAATAAACTTTATATTTTATCAGTTAACAATCTGTTTTGTCAATATTAATTTTTTGTAAACAACATTCAAATTTTAAATTTTCACTACCTCAAATATTGTTCCCTCAAGCCTATGCAGTTATACACCCTAATTTAAAATTTAATAAAATTTATATATAGGATGACTTTGGAAATCCTTCTCTGTATCTTCCTCGTGTTTGCAATCCACCAATTCCTTTAGTTCCAGTTATAGTATTTTCCAATGCATCCCTAATAGAAACTACCTTTTCAATATTGGTGTATGCAATCTTTTCGCATAAAAATACTGGGTCTAGACAGTGTATTAATATCCTACTAGGAGAACTCGCAAAATTTGCACCCGCATCTAAAATAGCTTCATAACAGGATTGACACGCTCCTGCAAACACTACAAGCTCATCATAACTTGATTGATAATTTCTAAGCTCTATAACAGATTGTACATAATACTTAGAATTTTTATAATTACTTAAATCAGTATAATCCTTAATATCTTTTGCTATAGAATCATGTCCAGTAATGATAACAATATCTGGCTTTACTTGCTTTACTAAATCAACTATAACCTTAGGTTGTTCACTTTCTGCTACGTATTTTCCAACCACATCTAACATTAATTGTTTATATACTTTTAAGCATACATCTAAATATTCTGGATCTCCGTCTACATGCAATATCTTCCCTGGTCTTCCAAATGAAAGCTCACTTGTTTCATAAGGTTTTATTATTCTGAGTTCTTTCCGAAAGCCGCCTCTACTCAACATAATATTTTTAATTGAACTATTCACCTTTCTACTAAATATTTTTTCTCTTTCATTCAAAGCTTCCTCTGAAACTAATTCTAAATCATCCTCTGGAGAATCTGCAATAATTCTCAGATTAATTCCTTTCAATGAGTATATAACTCCTTTCTTTGTTTCTTTAATGTCAATAATTTTAAATGTTATATCTCTTCTATAGGATTTTCTCACTACTATATCGCCTATTTTCATTCTTTGCCTCTCCAAGTTATAAAATTCTATCTTATATAATATGTTTTTAATAAGGCTTAAGTGAATAATATGAGCAAAAATAAACACATAGACATAAAAACTCAATTTTCTATGTCTATGTGTTTATTTAAAGTATATTTGTTATTCTTCTTTCTGACCGTAGATCTTCTTAAAACTTTCAATAAATTCCATGTATTTTTCCTGCTCAGAAATCAATTCCTCCAATTTATTATTAAAGGTATTTGAAGGCCAATTTACTTCATTATAATAATATCTATTAGAAAGTCTCCAAAAGCGCTGAGGAAATAATAAAAATGCAAATAGTACCCTATATTCTTCCTCTTGTAATTTGTCAATCTCATTATAGGAGTTAATAATTAATTCTGCTTGTTCAATATCCCAATCAACTCTTTTAAGAACCTTAATCATAAATGCCGATATATCATAAGTCCTTATCTCTCTCTTACAATAATCAAAATCAATTACATTTACATTCTCCTCTTTGTCTATTACTATGTTGTGATATGTGTAATCATGGTGACAGAACCCTTTGTCCTCTTCTGTCGTCTTGCATAAATCCATATACCTTGAATTTTCTAATACATTCATAGCTCTCTTTCCTAAATTTTTATAGAATTGAACTGCCTTAGTATAAGTGAGATCAAAACTACCTTTATTACTCTTTTTTCTTCCCATATCTCTCATCTTATCAAAAGATCGGACTCTTTTCTCCATAAGGTTAGGCCATCTTCCTAGATCAGTCTTTAGTTTACTGTTCTCCGGTGGTTCATACCCTTTAGAAGCTATATGCATGTATGCTAAGCTTTTGGTTGCTTCAATCAAGTCATCTTTGTTTTTGAAGTCACATTCTCTTCCTTCTATCCATTCAGAAAGAGTATAAATATCTTCATTTACAAGGGCATAAGGGTTACCTTCTGTGTTAAGACAATATCTATCTACCCTCGGAAATCCATTTTTCATCAAGTGCTCTTTTGCTCCATAAACAAATAGGAGTTTTTGTGTTCCATAATTTATTTTTTTTAAACATTTTAATCCTTTATCTGTTTTTAACAAATATACTCCCTTATTAGGTTTAATGTTTTCAATTTTAATATCAAATTGTCTTTCTATTTCAAACTCTCTCATCATGTTAATCACCCCTATATAATTTATATGAATAGTTCCTTTAATTTAGAAGAGTATTAACACTTTTAACCTTACATTAATATAATGAACTATAATAAATTCGAAAGGATTGCTCTTATGAGAATAGGAATCGATGGACGTGCAGCAAAATGGTATAGAGGAACAGGAATAGGTACCTATACTTATCAGTTAATCAACTGTTTAAATAAAATTGATAACATAAATAACTATTTACTTTTTATGCCTGAAAACTGTAAAACTGAATTATCCTTCAAGGATAATTTTCATTTAAATAATATTAGCGAAGGTACTAGTACTAACTTTTGGGATGAAGTTAATATCCCAAATATACTAAAAGATCTCAATATAGAGCTTTATCATGTACCTCAAAACGGAGTTGGTCTCCCAACTAATAAGGAATGCAGGTTTGTTATAACGCTCCATGACGTAATTCCTTATAAAATGCCTGAAACAGTTAGTGATAGATATTTAAAAATTTTTCATGAGCATATTCCTAAAATTGTAGAAATGTGTGATGGAATCATAACTGTTTCAGATTACTCTAAAAGAGATATTATGGAAGCCTTTAACTTTCCTGAAAATAAAATATTTGTTACTCACCTAGCAGGTGAAGATATTTATAAACCTCTAAATAAAAGCCTAAGTAAAGAAATATCTAAAAAATACTATTCACTAGATAGTGACTTTATTCTATATGTTGGTGGCTTTAGCCCTAGAAAAAATATTATCGGGCTTATAGAAAGCTTTAGTCAATTGCTATCAGTTTATAAAAAAGATATCCGATTAGTGATTGCTGGTCAGAAAGGGAAATCATATGATTGCTACAAAAAGCGGACTGAAGAACTTAATATATCTGATAAAGTAATATTTCCTGGTTTTATTTCAGTTGATCATTTGCCTTATATATACAATGCTGCTAAATTGTTTGTTTATCCCTCTTTTTATGAAGGATTTGGACTTCCTCCAATTGAAGCTATGTCCTGTGGAATACCCGTCATAGCCTCTAATGCCACATCAGTACCCGAAGTAGTAGGTGATGGCGGATTATTAATTGACCCTAATGATGTAGATAACTTATGTTACTCTATGTTTAGAGTTCTTTTAGATGATGAATTGAGACAAAAACTTATATCATCTGGAATTGCTAAATCCTCTGAATTAAGCTGGCAAAAAACTGCACAGCAAACTCTTAATGCTTATAGAAAAATTGCCATCAAAAAATAGGGTTTCAATTTTGAGACCCTATTTTAAATAGGTAAAATATAGAATATTTTAGTTATCTATATTTACTCATATATTTACTTAATGTATAATATTTTTTAAGAGTTTACGAAAGGTGGTATTTATAATGGCAAAGGATAGTTCATTTGATGTTGTATCTGAGGTGAATTTTCAAGAGATGGATAATGCAGTTAATCAAGCTATGAAAGAAATAGAACAAAGATATGACTTTAAAGGAAGTAAAGCTCAAATAACCTTAGAAAAAGATTCTGTTAAATTAAATGCTGAAGATGATTATAAAATTAAAGCTTTACTTGATATCTTAATAGGAAAAATGATTAAGAGAGGTATATCTCCAAAAGCTTTGAATCCTGGTAAAATAGAAAATGCTTTTAATGGAACTTTGAAACAAAACGTAGAAATTCAAAATGGCCTGAGTAAAGAAAAAGCTAAAGAAATTACAGCTTACATAAAAGAACTAAAGCTTAAAGTTCAAGCTCAAATTATGGATGACAAGGTTCGTGTTTCTGGAGCTAAAAAAGATGATCTTCAACTAGCAATTCAATCTTTAAAATCAAAAGATTTTGGCATTGATTTACAATTTGCGAACTTAAGATAACCTCTATACTTTATATGATTTTTACTTATACATTTATGTCGATTTTTTAACTGTGACATTAACTTTAAAGCTTTTCAGAGTACATAAATAAGGAATGCTGACTATTAAATAACAGCATTCCTTGTGCGTTTCACTTGATCTATATCAAATCTTCCCTAAATTTCTCCAAGAATTCTTCTCTATCTTCTTTATAATTTGACTTTCTTTTTAACCTATCTAAAAATACGTCTTCTTCCCAATCCTTACGTTTTGTATAATAATCTTTTGATATACTATAAAAATCTTCTGGAAAAGTTAACATAGCGTGTAGAACTTCTAGTTCTCTCTTATTTAAAGTATTAGTAGCAAAATAATTCTCCAGTATGATACTAGCTTTTTCTATATCAAATGCAAAACTTTTTACAACCTTATTTATAAAATTACATAGGTCATGTACTTTAAGGTCGATCATTGCATAATCAAAATCTATAAAATAAGCCTCTTCATTATTTATCAGTATGTTGTGATAAGCTAAATCATGATGACATATTACTATTTTATCTTCTTCACTGCAAAGCTTATAATAAAAGGATTTTTGAAGCATATCTATGCTCTTTTTAATTTCTTCAATATAAATATCTACATTATTTAAAAATATCTCATCAAACTCACTTCTCTTCCTATGAACGCTGGCTATATTTTTAAAAAATTCCATTTCTTGTATTCTACGTTTAAAAGTGTCTACTAGTTTACCATTATTATACTTACTATTTAAAGATGTTTTAAATCCTTCAGATGCATTATGCAGTTCACCTAAGCCTCTAGCTGCAATTTTTACATCTATGGGACTGTTAAAATTGCATTCCTTACCTTCTACCATATCCATGACACAATACATATTTCCATTCCATATGGTATAAATTTCACCATTCACGTCTTTTACAAAATCCATAACCCTACTAAATTTAGTTCTTATATAACTTAATATGCTATATATAAATCTTAGTTCTTCCTTTGTATATTCAACCCTCTTTAGAACCTTTTCACCATCATTAGTCGATACAATATATACTCCTCTAACTGGCATTACATCATGAACCTTTAAGTTAAATCTATTGAATAATTGAATACACAAGTCATATTTAGTTAAATAATCTTTTTCTTTATATTTATCTAACATTTCAACACCTCTTTAAATTAGGCTATCTCCATCAGCTATCATAGCTTTTTGTAGCTTTTCTGTATATTGCTCTGTTGTCCATTTTTTAATTCCTTCCCTATATCTATTGCAGCATTTAACAAATTCATAAGGATAAGATATCATAGATAATGCAAAATTAAAGCTATTAATATCTAATGATTCTAAATCACAGAAATCTTTTATACAGCTACTGAAGTCTATATCAATACCTCTTCTTTTTATCTTTGTTAACAAATTAAACAAATCCATTTCAACCATATTATAACAACAATTATCGATATTTATTATTTCTAGACTGTTCATCTTTCTCAGATTATTAAAATATGTGTTTCCAAGGCACATCTCTGTTCTTTTCATACTTCTTAATATTAGATCTATATAATTATTGTTATTTATCATATTTATACACTTGTTTGCTCTATCTAAGTAAATATCACCATATTTTAGAACTAAATTTTCAAACTTATTACTGCTTCCACTTTTTTTGAAATTATTCAGCTGCTTAGAAAGCCTCTTTACATAAATTTTGTATTGCTCCACAACTTTTCCAATATTGTTGTCCAATCTCTTATTCATATATCCTGTATATCCTAAGGTTTTTATATGAAACTCTGTGATATTACAAATCTGTTTTTTTACCACTGATGTGTTTATAACATCAATATCTTCATTATCTTCAAATTGACATACACACTTTATTCCTTTAGCTTTCAAATATTCTTTAAAGCTCTGAGTAAGGTCACCACAATACACTCTTAAACCTCCTCGATAATTTTTTACTTGTGTCCTTTCTTCATATCTTTTAAGATTTTTTTTCTTTTCTTTTCCAGCTTAACAATCTCTTTTTTTCTTTTGTCTATTTTTTCCAGCTCCTTGATAGATCTTTTTAATCCCTCTACTTTATTTTCATAAGATCTTAAATCATTAATATCTGTTTCAGTTTTAGATGTATTTCTTTTATTTTTACTATGTCCCATAATTAATTCTCCCTTCATATATTTTAGTTGATTTTTACAAATCTAAATTCATCTATAAATTTTTGCTTTTCATCTCTATCTTCTAGTATCTTTTTTAGTTTTTTCAAAAAGAACTCATCTCCCCAAGGCTGTTCTTCCCAATAATACTGTATTCCTATCTGCCAATAGTCTTGTGGAAACTCCATAAACGCCGCCATAATAGGAATACTATCTTTTTGCACTTGATTAACTGAATTATATGCCTCAATAATGAATAAACAATTGTTCATATTCCACTTTCCATTTTTCATACGTCTTAAAAGCAAGCTAGCTAAATCATGAAGATTAGTATCTAGCATACAATAATCGAAATCTATAATATTTACTTCTCCATTCGTACCTATTAAAACATTGTGATTAGCGTAATCATGGTGACAGAATCCTTTATTGGATATTTCCTGTTTCATTAAGTCTATATAATTGCTATCTACTAGATTTTCTATAGATTTTTCAGCTCTTTCAAGTTCTTCTTTCATTGCACCTAAATAAATACTGTCAAATTCAGTTTTTTTCTCTTTTTTATCTATTTTTCTTTTAAAATCTAAAATTTCATCTTTTCTTGTGTTAAAAGTATCAATCCATTTAAACCATCCTATTCTCGGATTCATATTTTCTTCCACAACAAATCCTCGACTCTTTTTATGGAGTTCGGCTAATTTTGATGCTGCTATTAACACATCCACTGGGTTGTCATAGTTACATTGACGTGAAGCTACCCAATTAGTTAAGTAAGCATAACATCCATCTATGTTTATATACTCCATTCCATTTTGCGTCTTTATTATTCTGGGTATATGCTTAAACTTATTTCCTTGAAGGTGCTTTATTGCAGAAAGAATAAATAAGAAATGACCGAAATCGTATTTAATTACTTTTAGACAATACTGTTTACTACTACAAGAAATTTTATATACATTTTTTATTTTTTCTACATATTGAACTTGGAGTCCATAAGAATCTTGAATGGACTTCCTTACATCACATATATCCAAGCTTCTTCCTCCGAAATATTACTATATTATGTAGTATATGAATTAACTCATATGTGTGTGCTAAGTGACACATTTTTAGAATAATATTAATAGTATATAATACGTAGACTTTTACAATTGATAAATTATATATGCCAATTTTAATTGGAGGTAGATATTTGTATGAAGATTGCTATTGATGCAAGAGGTGTTAACTGGTATAGAGGTACTGGCATTGGAACCTATACCGATAAAATTTTAAGATATATGATTAAAACACATAAAGAAATTTTCTATCAAATTTATTGGTCTGGAAAAGATTATGATGAATTTGAAGGTGACAATACAAAAATACTAATGGCTTCCAAAAAAAATCATAAGTTTTTTGAGCAGTATTATTTTCCTTGTAACTTAAAAGATGATAATGTTGATATTTATCACATACCACAGAATGGAATTGGAATTTCTGAAAAAATAAATTGTAAAAAAGTAGTTACTATTCATGACTTAATTCCATACATCTTGCCTGAAACTGTTGGCAAAGGGTACTTAGCAAAATTCTTGCAAGAGATGCCAAGAATTATAGATTTATCAGATGGTATTATTACCGTATCAGAATGCTCTAAAAAAGATATTCTAAAATTTTTTCCTAATAGTAAAGATAAGATTTTTGTAACTCCATTAGCTGCTGATGACAAATATAAACCCTTAGATAAAGAAAAGTGTAAAAATATTATAAAAGAAAATTATAATATTAATAAACCATTTATCCTATATATAGGTGGATTCAGCTCACGAAAAAATGTAAAATCTTTGATTCTAGCCTTTTCGAAAATATATAAAAAATTAGAAGAAGAGTACAATTTGGTTATAATAGGTTCAAATAAAGATGATATTAATATTCTAAAAGATTTTAGTATTGATTTAAATGTAGAAACTCTTGTTAAATTCACAGGTTTTGTATCCGAAGACCTTTTACCTGTTTTCTATAATGCTTGCAACGTCTTTGTATATCCTTCACTTTATGAGGGCTTTGGCCTTCCGCCACTAGAAGCAATGAGCTGTGGAATACCTGTAATTACTTCTAACATTTCTTCTATACCTGAAGTAGTTGGTGATGGTGGCATTCTAATAGATCCTTTTGATACAGATATTCTAGAAAATTCATTAGAAAAGTTACTAAATGATGAGAATCTAAGAAACTCTTTAAGTTTAAAAGCCTTAGAAAGATCTAGAAATTTTTCCTGGGAGAAAACCTCGGAAAAAACCGTTGAATCTTACAAAAAAATTTTAGATGCAAATTAAAAATAAAACCTCCTGACTGCATTCCGATCCCAGTCAGAAGGTTTTACTTTATATTTAAAGCTCCCTATGATTAAACCCCTTTACAAACTATATTATACATTATAATTTTATTTTTGTAAACGTTTTATAGGGGAATTATTTGTGTGAAATTATATTTTCACAGTTTTTTTGTAACGACTCAAGTATCAATTTAGAATCTGTATCTTTCACATTTGCTTGAGAAAAAGCACCTTTTATGTTATCCTTTATGCTTGGATAATATCTATTATAATTAGTTTGTATAGACTTTCTTTCTGAATTAGCAAACAAATACCATGCTCTAGTATCCAAATATGCTAAATTTTTGTTAAACTCCACTAAACTATATATATCTGTATTAGTTGGAAAAATTCCATATTTGTCAAGTTCATCCATTTGTGTGTGTTCATCACTGATTAAAAATTTGGCAAATTCCTTAGCTGCAGATGTATTTTTTGAATTCTTGTTTACTATAAGATTTGCCCCTCCAATAGACGCGTCCCTGTTTCCACCTGGTTCGAAAGCCGGTAATTTCATTACACTCCATTTTCCTTTTGCTTCCTGCAGGCTATTAATCAAATCTGCTATATAGGAAGGATCTGCTATTGTTGAAATTGCCAAATCCTGTTTTGAAAGATTAATAAAATCACTTTTAGAATTTACATCATATAGTAGGTTCTGAGAATATAAAAGCTTACTTGTATCTAATACCTTTATCCATTCATTAGAATTAAAATCTACTTTGCCATCTTTATTAAAATAAGATTTTCCTAATTGGTCAGCTAAAACTACATTAAAATTATTGTTGTCATCTTGAACATTAACTAAAAACTTTTCATTATTTTCTTTTTTTATTTTCTTACCAACCTGTATATAGTCATTCCATGTTTTTATTGTATCAACATTTATTCCTTCTTTTTTGAATATATCGCTTCTATATAAGATTAATTTAGGACAAGTATTCCAAGGAAAACCATATATTCTGTTCTTAATAGTTAAATTATCTAACTTACCATTTAATATCTTATCTTTATAACTACTAATCTCATCTGTTACATCTAATGGAAAATCTGGCATCCTGTCTATAAAGTATTGAACATTTTGATCTTCTATATTCACTATGTCTACAGCATTTTCTTTATTATTTATAACTTTATTGTTTATATTATTATCAACTTCTATATCTATATTTACTTTAGGATGGATTTTTGCAAAATTATCTGCAGCAAATTTTAACTGCGTTTGATATCTTGACTCTGTCAGTATTTTAAGTTCACCTTTTAATATCTTATCTTTTTGAGCTTCATTACTATTTTTACTGCATGAAACTATTAACATTAACAAGGAAACTAAGCCAACTGCTAATACCCTATTTAAATTTCTATCCATAGGAACTTACTCCCCTATCTGATTTTTTAATATATTATAATTTATTTATCATGCTAGCAAGATAACCAGCACCAAAACCGTTATCTATATTTACTACACTAATACCACTTGCACAACTATTAAGCATGCATAAAAGTGCTGAAAGTCCCCCAAAATTGGCACCATACCCTACACTAGTAGGTACTGCTATCACTGGTTTATCAACTAGACCACCAAGCACACTAGCTAGTGCACCTTCCATCCCTGCTGCTACAATAATAATTTTAGCCTCTCTTATTATCTCGATCTTGTCAAATAATCTATGTATTCCCGCAACACCTACATCATATATTCTTTCTACTCTGTTTCCAAAAATTTCAGCTGTTATAGCTGCCTCTTCCGCAACGGGTATATCCGATGTACCTGCTGTAACTATCGCAATATACGTACTTGTAGTTTCAGCCTCTTTATTTTTTATGGTTATTGTGCGCGCTTCCTTATTGTATTCAGCTTTAGGACATATTTCTTTTACTAATTTATAAGCCTGTTCTGAAGCTCTAGTCCCAAGTATATTGCTTCCTTTAGCAAGCATAAACTCTACTATTCCTTTTATTTGTTCTGGTGTTTTACTCTCACAATATATAACCTCAGGGTACCCTACCCTTAATTCTCTGTGATTATCAATCTTAGCATATCCTAAATCTTTGAAAGGCAAATCTCTTAAATCTTCTAGAGCTTGCTCTATACTTACGTCTCCATATTTCACATTTTCTAATAGCTCCCTAGCTTTATCCATATCCATAGTATCATCCTTCTTTCAAACACTCATGTTTAATAAATTTTTTGATTTAATTCTTTGTAAATCTCATTTATACTAATACCTTTTTCTAGTGCGGCTTTTTTACATTCATCATACTCAGCTTTGTACTTTATTCTTTTTCCATTATAATAAGAACTTTTTATCGTAAATTCTCCATACTTAGTTTGAACCTTACTAAACTCCCTATTTAGCATACTTCTTTGGGCTTTATATTTTCTTAATCCTAAGGTAGTAGTATTAGTTAGTATTATTTCTTTGATCTTTTCTTCATTTTCTTCGTTATAAATTACACTTAATTTAACTCCTGGTCTTCCTTTCTTCATTATTATAGGAGTTAAATATACATCTAATGCTCCTTCTTTGAAAAGCAATTCCATTACATAGTCATATAATTCCGGATTCATGTCATCTATATTGCATTCTATAACTTCTACCTCTCCTTGCAAAAAACTCTCTGTTGAATTATCTTGTTTCTCTGCTAAAAATACTCTTAAAACATTCGGTATATCTTCATTTTCCTTGCATCCTATACCATATCCCATACCTTTAATTATAAAATCCTTGCTATCTGTAAATTCACTAGCCAAATAGGCTATAATTGCAGCCCCGGTTGGAGTAGTCGCTTCAAAAGGAACCTTCGCTCTTATTGGTATATTCTTTAATATTTTAGCAGTTGCTGGTGCTGGGACTGGAAGTGTTCCATGGGCACATCTTACAAAGCCAGTTCCAACTTCAATGGTAGAGCAGATAACCTTATCTACTTTTAAATAATCAAAACAAATAGCTGCCCCTACAATATCAACTATCGAATCCACTGCTCCAACTTCATGAAAATGAACTTCTTCTATACTCTTATTATGTACTTGTGCTTCTGCTTCTGCTACTTTTTTAAAAATATTTATACTTATATCCTTTATATTATCATTTAACTTACTTGATTTTATCATATATTCTATATCTTTCAAGTTCCTATGATGATGTTCATGGTGGTGATGGCTATGATCATCGTGATGATTATGATGTAAAATAACATCTACCTTTGTACCACCGATTCCATTCTTAACTGCTTTTTTTACTAATATTCTATACTCATTAACATTAAGCTTTGAAAGTTCATTTATTAAATAATTTGTGTCTATACCTAAATCAATTAAAGCTCCTAAGTTCATATCTCCACTTATACCTGAAAAACAATCGTAATAAAGTATTCTCATAATCAACTATCTCCCTACATACTTTAATTTTTAATATAAATAATAATAAATCTAAACCTTCCCTTATCATGTTATAAACCTTATTTAATATTCTATCATATGTTTTTATAATATTTAATTCAAAATTCCAAAATTTATTTTTAAAGTATTATATTTAATTTAAAATTAAGAAAAAAAAACCACTTCACAATCTTCTAAATTATTATGAAGTAATTCTTTCTTGCTTTTAATAATATAACGTCGTATATTCCTTTATTCTCAAATTATCCAATTAATATCTACGGTCTGCTTAGGCCGCAAAATTATTATATAAAAATTTCAGATTCTTTCCTTGCAATAAATAATTAACCACAAGTTCCTTAGACATATCATATTTCTCAAATATTTCTTTAGAATACTCTTCATTCGAATACACTTTCCAATATCGACATAATAAACATGGCTTATCTTTGCAATCAATAAAGTCTTTTACATCATGCAAGGGTATTCCCAGAAAAATGCCAATCTCATGAGGACAATCTTCTATTTTAAATCTATCTTTCAAATGCAATAGTACGGACTGTATATCATCTAAATTATTATATCCGTGGCCTTCTAATAATGATCTGTTTTTTTTACAACTTAATACCTTCGCAAGATTATTTTTGTTGTATATTAAAACTGTCTCTGAATCTTCTTTTTTCCTCAATATAATATACTCTAGATCAAGAGAATTCAAAAATTCAATTTTATTTTCTCGCCATATATTTAACATATTCTTCTTGCTATTGGTTAAGCTTATAATAGATGAGGGTTTGATGCCTGTTATTATCGGTGAAATCAGGTATGCTGTAAAGTATGTAAAATACTCCTCATCTGTTGAGTTTTTTAATGCTTCAAAGAACAACTTATTCATCATCAAACCCTCCCTAGTTCCTCTTAAATTAATGATTTACCAAATTCTATGCATCGAATTTCATTATCACCTTCTGGACATTGATTAATAATTAAACTATCTTGTACAAGATTAGCTCCATATCCTAACATTCTTTCTTCCCAGTTTCTCATCCATTCTCCATCACCCCATCCATAGTAACCAAATAGAGCTATAGCTTTACCTTTAACAACCTCTTTTATAGATTCCATGAAAGGCTCCATCTCTGCTTCTTCTATAACCTCAATTCCCATCGATGGTGATTCTAAAAATAGAATAACAGCATCATTTACATCTTCTATTGCAGCTGATAAAACATCTGCTCCTTTTCGCAAGTTAATTGATATTGATTTTCATTATCAATAAAATAATATCAATCTATATATCTTTTGTCAATAGTTATATAAAAATAGTTAGTAAAAGCTGCTAGTATTACACAGCAGCCTTCATTAACTACAAAAACGGTTCTTTATCAGCTTCATTTTTCAGTTGATTAACAAGATATTTTATTTCTTGATCCTTATTTTTGTCCATAACTAACACTACATCTCCAGAATCTACTACAATTAAATCTTTTACGCCAAAAACTATTACAAGTCTATCTTCTCCAAATACAATACAATTTTCACTAGATTCTAAAAACGTGTTTCCTTTTACGTTATTTCCTTTCGAATTTTTTAGGAATCTGCCCAATGCTGCAAAAGTTCCTATATCATCCCATAAAAATTCACTTTTTATTACATAAGCTTTTCTTGTTTTTTGCATGATTCCAAAGTCCACAGAAATTCCATCTATTAACTCATACTGTTCTTTGACTGTTCTTTCCTCTCTTTCCGTTTCTAAATCTTGATATATGGCCATCATATTCTTATACATTTTTGGAAGATATTTTTGCATCTCCCTCAAAAATGCATCTGCTCTCCATACGAACATTCCACTATTCCAAAGATATGTCCCTTTAAGTAAGAGATCTTTTGCTACTTCACTATTAGGCTTCTCTAAAAATCTTTCAACTCTAAAACTAGCAATATCGCCGTTTATTCTTTCTCCCATCTCTATATATCCATAGCCTGTTTCTGGTCTTGTAGGATTTATTCCTATAGTTACAAGTCCCCTCCTTTTTTCTGCAATTTCTTTTGCTTGCAGTAAGGTATCTATAAATAATTTTTCATTTTCTATATAATGATCTGATGGCAGAATTAGCATAATCGCTTCATTATCTTTTTTTAATAATTTCACTGCAGATAGGCCTATACATGTAGCAGTCCCCTTGTAGACGTTATCGGCCTTTTTTTCTTTATATTAAAATCTAAATTTGTAGAAAATATCAATCTTCTTCTCTTTTGTTACCTTGTCTTCAGTAACTATTATTTTGTCAATTAATTCTTCCACCATTGTTCTGTCGAATTCCTCCATGTTTAAAATCTTATCAATTTTAACTTTATATTCATCATATAATACAGCTTTATCTTTTGCCTTGTTCATCCGTTCTATTATTTCTTCTTTTCTATTTACAAGTATATCCTGACGCTTTTGTATATTATTAATTAATGTTTCTGAATTTCTCTGATTAATTATACCTTTAATTTTATCTTCATATACTTTTTGAAACTCATTATCCAACTTTTTCAGTTCTTTTCCTATAGATTTTAATTCTTTGTCATAATCAATATCGTTATTCTTTATACTTAAAGCTTCTTGGTAAAGCAGTTCTTTATTTATATGCTGATTAATAAAATTTCTCAAGTTTGAAACAATCATTGTTTTTAGAAATTCATCTTTTACAGAGTGTGCTGTACATCGCCCACCACCGCTTTGACTATTACTGCACTTATATCCTTGATACTTCTTTCTATATGACATAGAACTATTACATTCATTACATACAAGAACAGTGCTAAATGAGTAAATCTTTTCTGCTTTATATCTATAGTTATTTGCTCTTTTTTTCATAATTCTCTGAACTTCTTCAAAAGTTTCTTTACTTACTATTCCTGAAAATTCTCCTCCATAAATCCAATCTGCTTCATCGGTCAAAACAGATTTTTTTATTTTATAACTTATCTTTCTAGACTTTCCTTGCACCATAATACCTGCATATTTATGATGTGTAAGTATAAATTTAACACTATTATTAGTCCACACACCAAATTTAGACCTCCTAAAATTATTGATTCTAGCTGATGGAGGTGCTATACCTTTGCCATTAAGATACGTACTTATCCTACCAAGTCCAAAGCCTTGCAAATATAAACTATAAATCTCTCTTACTATTTCTGTGGTTTCATCCTCTGCAGGTACCAACCTTATAATCTTTGTGTTACCTTCATAAATTTCCTCAGTCTTATATCCATATAAAGGTTTACTCGCAATATTAGAACCTCGAAGCATTCTCTGCTTTAGACCATCTCTAGACCTACGAGAACAGTCCTTTATATACATCTCATTCAATATGTTTTTAAATGGAATTATATCATTGTATTCCTGTTCAGTATCTACATTATCAAGAACAGATATAAATCTTATTCCTTTTACTTTAAAGTAATCTTCAAGATAGTATCCTGCTTTTAAATAGTTTCTTGAAAACCTTGATAAATCTCTGGTAAGAACCATGTTAATCTTACCACGTTCAATATCCTCTTTCATTCTTCTAAAGCTATCTCTGTCAAAAGTGGAACCTGAGAATCCGCAATCCTCATAAACTTCCACAAGATCATATATAGCGGATTTGTCACTATTACTTTTATCTATCAACCATTTTTTTAGTCCTTGTACTTGTGCTGGTACAGATTCCTGTTGTTCCTTTTTATCTGTTGATACTCTTGCATATATAGCTACATTCCATACTTTCTTCATACCACTCACCTCTATTTTTCTTCGTGATTGGTTGTTGTGTGGATATTATTATGAAATTGTTCTAATTTGAACCCATTGGCCAACTTTATAAATACTAACTTAGTAATAAGTTCATTAAGTTCTTCTTGTCCCGAGTGAAAAGTAACTATTATACTCTTTCTCATAGAGTCCTCCAAGTAACTTTCTATATTGTACTAGTATGATTATTAAATCAATATAATTACTTTTTCAAAAACTATTTACATTTTAATTTCATTTTTAGATTAATTTAATTTTTCAGTAAAGGATTTTTTTATTATCATGTAGAATAAAATACACAGGATTAGCTATAAACATTATAATAAATTACTTGGAGGCGATTAAATGTTATCACCAATAGTTGAAGATGCAATATTTAGTTCTTTAAATGATTCGCTGCCATATATAGATATACTTTTGGATCATGATATAACTATTTATATTACTGATACAGAAAAAATTTTAAAAATTATTCGTAGTGGTACAATGATTTTAAAAAGTGAAGAAGGAGATCCAACACCTAAAGTAGGCCCTCCAGCTGAAGCATTGAGAACCGGAAAACCAGTAATACAAATTGTTCCTAAAGAAATGTTCGGGGTGGCTTTTAAATCATACTCAATTCCAATAAAGGATAAAAACAACCATGTAATTGGCCTTATATTAGCAGCAAAGAGTATTGAAAATATGGATAAAATGTTAACTCTATCTAAAAATGTATCAAGTTCTCTTAAGCAAATATCCTTGGCGAGCAGTGATATTTCTCAAGAAATTGAAAAAATAGTTAATTTAAATTCAGACACTTCCAATGCACTAAATAAAGCTAATAAAAGTGCTAAAGATACTGAACAAATTTTGGATCTTATACAAAATATTTCAACAAAAACAAACCTTTTAGGCTTAAATGCAGCCATTGAATCTTCTAGAGCCGGAGATAATGGAAAAGGCTTCAGTGTAGTTGCACAAGAAATAAGAAAATTATCTAAATCAAGCAGTGAATCAGTTAAAAAAATAGATTCTGTATTAAAAGAAATTAGTGCTTCTATGGAACTTGTTACTAACAGTATAAACAAATCAAATTCAGATTTTGAAACAGCAAGTGGTGCAATTGAGGAAATAACTTCCTCAATTCAGGAATTAGCTTCAACTGCTGAAATATTGGAATATTTGGCCAACAAAATTTAGAAACTCGGATTTATATCAAACTAACTTATAGGAATAGGAAAAAGTGATTCATATCTCATATGTAAAATTTAATAAATGGAATATAAGAATAAAAGCTTTTTCTGTGGAAAAACTAATTTTAGAAAGGGGAGTTGAAAATGACAGATAGAAAACATCACAAAGCAAGTAATAGAGAGAATAAGCGAAATGATATAAATAGACCATCTGGAGATAAAAAGAATACTAAAAATTCTCCTAAATTCGAAAATTTTAATGGAGATCCAATTTATTAAAGGAAGTGATATCCGTGAAAAAAGGAACTCAAATGGATTTGCAACATGACTTTAAAAAACGAAATAATAAACCAGGAGATAAAGCATCACCTTCTTTGGATAGTAAAGACATAAAAAAAGCAAAGCAAATAATGAAAACTACTGATTAAGAGTACATTAGAGCCTTAAAGGCTCTTTTTTATTAAACGGATAGATTATATAATTAAATATAGATTCCCAAGGCCGACACTTAACTTATGCTCCGGGATATCTATACAATTTTATTGTTTATGGTGGTGAATAATTTGAATAAGCTTAACAGAGAGTTCTATAGTAGAGATACAGAAACAGTTGCAAAAGAACTTTTAGGTAAAATATTAGTTCATGAAATAGACGGAAATAGAATCGCAGGAAAAATAGTAGAGACCGAAGCGTACTTAGGTGTAATAGATAAAGCAGCTCATTCCTATGGTGGAAGAAAAACACCTAGAGTAGAAATAATGTATGGAAAGGCAGGACTTTCTTATGTTTTCATTATATATGGAATGTACTATTGTTTTAATGTAGTTACGCAAAAAGAAGGAATACCTGAGGCTGTATTAATAAGGGCCTTAGAGCCTGTTAATGAATTAGATATAATAGCAAATGAAAGATTTAAAAAAAATTATAAAGATTTGACTAAAACTCAAATAAAAAATTTAACAAATGGCCCAGGTAAATTATGCAATGCTCTTAAAATTGATAAACGTCTGAATGGTGAGGATTTATGTAATGATAACTTGTATATAGAAGATAATAATGAAAACTTTAATATAGTAACTAGTAACCGTATTGGAATAGACTATTCAGAAGAAGCAAAAGACTTTCCTTTAAGATTTTATATAGAAAATAATAAATATGTATCCGTAAAATAAGATTAAATCAAGTTGATTAATTATTTAACAAGTTAAAGGGGAATGGTTAGTGAATTACGTTTATATTTTAAGATGTGCAGATGGAAGCTTGTACACAGGATATACTAATGACCTAAAGAAAAGATTGAAAACACATAATAGCGGCAAGGGCGCAAAATATACTAGATGTAGACTTCCTTTAGAGTTAGCCTACTATGAAACCTATGAAACAAAAAATGAAGCAATGAAAAGAGAATATAGTATAAAGCAACTAAGCAGACCAAATAAGTTGAGACTCATATCTACTAATCCTCTTATACCGCTAGATGATTAATGACCTATATCGTCTAGCAAGAGGTTTCTTTATTCTCTGGCTCTATAAATATATTTTTTTTCTCTACATCTGGTAATTCTTCATATACTTTATCTATATATTCCTTATTAGTTACAACATAAATATTTTCCTTACTTACTAGTGGCTTTATTCTATCTACTGTATTTCGTAGAAAGCTTTTATTATTTATAACCTTTAAAAACTGTTTTGGATTTTTTGATCTTGAGAGAGGATATAATCTTGTTCCTTTACCACCCGCAAGAATTAGTGCATACAACAATAAGCCTCACTCCCAATATTGCTTTACTGTATAATATGTAATATTTAGTACACTTGTGAAGAAAATATCCCTCAATTATTAATAAACTTGTTGTATGTAAATAATAAATCCTAG
>NZ_JAEEGC010000230.1 GCF_019207025.1 Clostridium thailandense
CGCTAATCCATCCCCGAAGGGATTTCATCGCTCGACTTGCATGTGTTAAGCACGCCGCCAGCGTTCGTCCTGAGCCAGGATCAAACTCTCAATTTAAAAGTTTGAATGCTCATTACTGTTTTTTCTTAGCTACTATCAAGTAGCTCAAAAGAATTGCTGGTTTACTTTACTTAATAAAAGCTATTTAAGCTTTTAACCTCTGTTTAATTTTCAAGGATCATTGTCGCTCATCAGCGACTTTTATATCTTATCATTTTTACTTTGGCTTGTCAACTAGTAATTTGTTACCAACTTTACTATTTAAACTTGATAAATCAATTCATCGCTGACAGCTTTTATATAATATCACACAAATTAAATTGTTGTCAACATCTTTTTCAACTTCAATTTAACTTATTTATTTGCCGCTTCATCCAAGCGACATGTGTTATCTTATCACGATATTATATATACATCATTGAGAGCAATTATCATTATTTCAATTCAACTTAATAATACTCTATTATACTCTTATATTCTTAATATTTAATATATGGATACACTTGATTCAGTTTACTCTGTAAAATAAAAGGGTCTTTCTCAGACCCTTTTTCACGCTACATATTTAATATCCATATTGTATAACTTAATATACCTGCAAACACTACCCATAAAATATATGGTATCATTAAGTATCTTGATAATTTATCACTTTTGCTAAATTCAAAAGTTATTATTATAACGAATACTAATAACTTAATCAATTCAAAGAAAGCTGAACCATAAAGTCTGAATCTATAGATAAGCAAAACAAAAAGTTTTTATAGTGCCGAAGCTTGGAAACATACCCCGGAGTGTAAATCAACTTTCGGCCGTGGTTATCTATAAGGAATATGATAGCCCACAAGAAGGCTTATTTTTTATCTAACCAACCATCCACCATCAACAGCTAAGATATGGCCATTAACATAGTCTGATGCCCTACTTGCAAGAAATATTACAGCTCCCATTAAATCGAATGGACTGCCCCATTTTTCCGCCGGTATTCTTGATAATATTTCATTGTTTCTTTTTTCATCTTCTCTTATCGCTGCTGTATTAGCTGTTTCTATGTATCCCGGTGCTAATGCATTTATCTGTATATTGTGACAAGCTAGCTCATTTGCGAAGGCTTTTGTTATGCCTGCCACCCCATGCTTACTTGCTGTATATGGCGGCACGAACTTTCCTCCCTGAAATGCAAGCATTGATGCTACATTAATTATCTTGCCTGATTTCTGCTTTACCATTATCTTTGCAACTTCTTGACTTAGATAATACACAGCATTTAGATTTAAATCAATAACCGCTTGCCAATCCTCCTTTTTGTATTCAATCAGCGGGTTCCTCCTTATCGTTCCTGCATTATTTACCAGTATATCTACTTTGCCGTAAACTTTTATACACTTATCTACTACTTTTCTTATCTCTTCCTTTTTTGCTAAGTCAGCCTGAATGAACTCTATTTTTCTTCCTTCTGCCTCTATTAACTTTTTTGTTTCCTCCCAGTTCGTGCCGTGAGTTGATACTAGTAAATCAGCCCCTGCCTTAGCTAAAGCTACTACAAATCCTTGACCAATTCCAGTATTGCCACCTGTTACGATGGCAACTTTGCCATCTAACCTAAAAAAATCCAAAGAAAAATCTGATAATGTCATAATTATATCTCCTTAAAATATTTATTTTAAATCTTTAATTGCAATATGATCCATATCATCAAAGTCTTGATTTTCTCCACACATTCCCCATATGAATGTATAATTGCTTGTACCAACGCCTGCATGTATAGACCAACTTGGAGAAATTACTGCCTGTTCATTGGCTACTACAATATGCCTTGTTTCATTTTGCTGACCCATTAAATGAAATATTCTTTGCTCCTCTGGTAAATCAAAATAGAAATACACTTCCATTCTGCGCTCATGCGTATGACAAGGCATGCTGTTCCAGCCACTACCTTCTTTCAACATAGTTACTCCCATAGATAGCTGGCAGCTTTTACATACGTTAGGGTGTATAAATTTATATATGGTACGTTCATTCATATTTTTCCTTTCACCTAAGTCAGCCATTACTGCGTTGTTTCTGTCGATTCTAACTATTGGATAAGAGGTATGCGCCGGAACAGAGTTAATATAGAATTTTGCTGGATTACTTTTATCCATTGAAATAAATATTATTTCCTTTGTTCCTCTCCCTATATATAGCCCTTCATACTTATCTAATTCATATTTTATTCCATCTAAAACAACAATCCCTTTACTCCCTACATTAATAACGCCCATTTCTCTTCTTTGAAGGAAATATTCAGCTCTCAATTCATCTGCTACTGATAAGATAAGTTTTTCTTCTCCAGGCATTGCTCCTCCAAATATTATTCTATCTACATGACTATAAGTTAAACAAATTTCATCTCTTGAAAATATTTTCTCTTGCAAATAATTCTTCCTTAACTCTATAGTATTATATTTTTTTGAATCATTTGGATGATTAGAATATCGTATATCCATGTTTCTCCTCCCTATATTTTTTATTTATAAGCAATTAACTACTAAAAGCATAAATAGTTATACTCTTAGGTATTTCCATTTACCGTCCTTCATTCTGATTACATACATAAAGCCCCTCACGCAAAAGTCAAGAAAAATTCCAACCATGACTCCATACAGACCTATATGAAAAAACTTTACTAATACGAAGGATGCAGCAACTCTAAAAGTCCATAATGCAATTATTGAAGTAACAATAACATACCTTATGTCACCAGCGCACCTCATCACCGATGCACTAACCCTCTCTATAGCGAGTAAAGGCTCTATCAATGCAAAGCCTATGGTAACAATCACACTAGCCCTTATTACTTGATAGTCACTGCTATATAACTTTGATAAAGGAACTGCAAATGCAATTTCTAATACAGCTGCTGCAATGGCAACTATAATAGCCAATCTATTATTTTCGTAGACATATACCTCAGCCATATCATAATTACTCTTACCTAAATTTTGACCTACAGTTGTATTTGCTATAGTTGCAAGTCCAGCAAAAATGGTTTGAAAAAAGTTTATTAAAATATTTACCATTCCTACTCCAGCCATTGCCTCTTTGCCTAATCTGGATACTAATACAGTTGATACTATTCCCACCATCATGATAAGTATTTGTTCTGAAATTGTTGGCCAAGCTAGTCCCAAAATTTCTTTATCTATATCATATCTCGAATACGCTGTTTGCATTTATTTCTCTCCTCCGAAAAAGAATATATTTATTTACGTACTGAATGGGTAGATAATTCAAATTATCTACCCATTCAACATAGCCTTTACAGCGTAACACCAGTTTTGAATATAGCCAATTCTCTAAAATTATTCTTCTCATTATTAGCTAATTCTCCACTTGCAACTTTAATTATAAAGTTAACAAATTCTTCTAACAGACTTTCAAAGGATACATCTTCAACCAAGCTTCCTGCATTAAAATCAATCCAGTGAGGCTTCAATTTATATAATTGAGTATTTGTTGATACTTTTATCGTTGGAACAAAAGATCCAAAAGGCGTACCCCTTCCTGTAGTAAATAAAACCATCTGGCATCCTGCTGATGCTAATGCTGATGCTGCTACCAAGTCATTTCCTGGAGCACTTAAAAGATTTAATCCCTTTGTCTTAAGAGTTTCACCATACTTAAGCACATCTACTACTGTAGCTGTACCAGCTTTTTGTGTACAGCCTAGTGACTTATCTTCAAGTGTTGTTATACCACCTGCTTTATTTCCTGGGGAAGGATTTTCATATACTGGCTGATCATATTTCATAAAATACTCTTTAAAGTCATTGATTAGACTAACAACATTATCAAATACTTGATTGCTCTCAGCTCTATCCATTAATAAGGTTTCTGCTCCAAACATTTCAGGTACTTCTGTTAAGATTGTTGTTCCTCCCTGAGCTACCAAGAAATCTGAAAGCCTTCCTACAAGAGGATTTGCAGTTATTCCTGAGAACCCATCAGATCCTCCACACTTTAATCCTATTTTCAATTCAGATAAAGGTACATCTTCTCTCTTATCATCTTTCATATTTTCATAAAGTTCTTTTAGTAATTTAACCCCTTCTTCTATTTCATTAGAAACTTCTTGTGATACTAAGAACTTTATTCTTTTTTCATTAAATTCACCTAATGATTCTTTAAACTCGGGCATATTATTATTCTCACATCCAAGTCCTAACACTAGTACTCCACCAGCATTAGGATGGTTAACTGCATCACCTAATATTGTTCTAGTAGTTACATGGTCATCTCCTAGCTGTGAACATCCATAGTTATGCTTAAGTACTAAGGTATTATCAATAGATAATTGTCCAATTTCTTTCTTAAATCTCTCCATAATACTTTCGGCAGTACCATTTACACAACCTACCGTAGGTACTATCCAAAGCTCATTTCTTATTCCTACGTTTCCATCTTCTCTCCTATAACCTTGGAAAGTAAGATTTCTGTCCTTAAATATATTTTCTATTAACTTTTGATTAAAACTATAATCTTTTATACCATCCAAATTTGTCTTTACATTATGAGTGTGCACCCATTCACCTTCAGAAATATCCTTAATTGCATGTCCTATAGGAAATCCGTATTTAATTATATTTTCACTTGCTTTGATTTCAGCTATAGCAATTTTATGCCCTCTCTTAATATCTTCTTTTAGTGTAATTTCTTTTCCTTGTACCTCTACGATTTCATTTTTATTTAAGTCGCCTAACGCTACAACTACATTATCATTCTCATTTATCTTTATAATAGTTTTCACGGAATTACCTCCCACTTTTATTACATAACTTCTTTTAGTGCTTCTTTAATTCCTAGATTTTCAATTTTGATTAAACAGTTAGTTACTGCATCTGTTAATCCTTGAACTTCATTTAAGTTTATCTTCCAATTCTTTTCATAAGACAATATTGTAACAACTACATTTTTTAAACCTTCTTGAGTACCATCATAGCTTTCCCATGTAGCTTTATATAAATCTAGGATCTCTGCATCATCCGCAAGTTTTATTTCTTCTTCTCCTCTTTTACCCTTATAGAACTCTATTAATGCCGCAAGTGAGAATACTAACTTTTTAGGAATCTCGCCTTTTCTATTTATATACTCTAGTAAGGAAGGCAAATCTCTAGTTTCAAACTTTGACATTGAGTTTAATGCTATACTCATTAGATAGTGATTTACAAATGGATTCATAAATCTTTCAAGTACAGCACCTGCAAAGTACTTCAATTCATCTTCTGGAAGATCTAGTGTAGGAATTATTTCATCATATATAACTCCTTTTATAAACTCGCCAACAACTTCATGCTCTACCGATTGTCCTACAGTATCTAATCCGTATAGATATGACACTGGTACTAAAGCAGTATGCGCACCATTTAAAATTCTAACTTTTCTTGTTCTGTATGGAGTCATATCATCAACAAACTTTACATTAAGACCAGCCATCTCTACTGGAAACTCATCTTTTACCCATTGTGGTCCTTCAATCACCCATAGGTGGAACTGTTCTGCCACATTTACAAGGTTATCCTCATATCCTAATTCCTTAGTTATTTCATTTATTGTATCTCTTGGATATCCAGTTACTATTCTATCTACTAAACTACAGCAGAAAGTATTAGCATCATTTATCCAACTTACAAATTCTCCTTCTAGATTCCAAAGTTCAGCGAACTTAAGAATTGCATCTTTAAGCTTTTCACCATTTCTATCTATGAGCTCACAAGGAATTATTATAAACCCTTTATTTTTATCTCCATTAAAAGCTTTAAATCTATGATATAAAAATGATGTTAATTTTCCTGGAAAGCTTTTTTGTGGTTTATCTTCTAACCTGTCATTTTCATCAAAAGTAATTCCAGCCTCGGTAGTATTTGAAATTATGAATCTTAAGTCTGGATTTTCTGCAACCTTTAAGTACTCATCGTATTGTATATATGGATTTACCCCTCTACTTATACTGTTCATAACGGAATGTTCTTTAACAGCTTTTCCATCTTTTATTCCTTGTAAATAAAGCGTGTATAATCCATCTTGCTCATTTAACTTATCAACTAAACCAAATTCTATAGGTTGTACCACTACTACGCTACCATTAAAATCTGCTTCTTTATTCATTTTGTCAATTTGCCAATCAACGAAGGCTCTTAAAAAATTTCCTTCTCCAAATTGTAAAACTTTCTCTGGATATTTTTTGTATTCTTTAAATGTTTCTTTATTTAATCTCATTTCTATTCCTCCATCTCAATTGTTAACGTGTGCATAAAACGCTAAAATTTTTTAACTTATATTTTTTTATTTGCATATAATCTGACAACCTTTAGTATCTTTATTATATCATTCATTGCACACGTTAACAATATCTTTTCCACCTTATTTTTTACAAAATCTATACCATAAGATAAATATTGTGGTAACAAAGTAATGTAAAATATATATCTTTATTTTATAACTACTACACGATATTTTGTGTTTTACTATTTACCACTTGAGCTGCTTTTGCTACATCATTAGATGAAAGCGTTAATTTTTTTATAGAATTTAAGGTAATGATACTTTTATAGATACATACACCAGAAAGTAAACTTATACGCAGGTAGATGTTACCAAATCTGAAAGCACATATAAAAACTTTTTTATCATTCTTAGCGAAGTATTTTAGAAAATCTTAGAGGCTTTTATATGTTTGAGGTACGAGTTTATAAAAGTTTCTTAGATAATTCAAAATACTTAGCTTTAGAATAATAAAAAATTTATATAGTGCTTAAGTATGGAAACATATCCCTGAGTATAAGTTAAGAGTCTGGAGTGGGTGTCTATAGTGCG
>NZ_JAEEGC010000231.1 GCF_019207025.1 Clostridium thailandense
AGTCTTATATATTTAATAAAACTTATTATCAAAAATATATATAAGTCATATCATGATTTGTATAGGTAACGTTTTCTATGATTCTATTATATAAAACGTTTTCTATAATGTCAATAATTTTTTTGATTTTTTCAACTTATATTTCAGATATTTAGTAATCAAATATTTAGATTATGCCATACTTTACACACAACAAAGAACCATATATTTCTACTGTCAGTAGCATATATGGTTCTAATTTTTGTAAAATTGTAACATACATAGATAACCACACCAGAAAGTTGACTTATACGCGCTGAAATTTGGAAATATATTCTGGAGTGTAAGTCAGCTTTCGGCCGTGTTTGTCTATGTCTATTTATTCAATGCCCTCACTGATTCCCTTTCGAAAATCGATGTATTTAAGGTTATTTCCACTTTTTCTTTCCATTGGGTAATAACATCTACAGCCATCTGACCCATTTCATAATGAGGAATTGTCAGTGTTGTAAGAGGAGGATTTGTATACCTTGCATCTCTTATATCACCTATACTAATTACAGAGATATCTTTTGGAATACTAAATCCTAGTTCTCTAATAGCACTCATAGCTCCGATAGCAATATTATCATTTGCACAACAAATTGCGGTCAAATCCTTGACCTTGGATAGTAATAATCTACAAGCCTCGTATCCCCCTTTTTGTGAGAAGTCACTCTTAGTAATATAGCTTTTGTTGTACTCAATACCAGCAATCTCAAGCGCAGATTTAAATCCACTTAAACGCTCTATGGAAGTAAAAACCTTTGGTGGCCCCCCAATGAAAGCTATTTTAGTATGTCCCCGTTTAATTAAGTATTCTGTAACTTTCTTACCAGCCTCAAAATCGTTTATCATTACATATGGGATTTCAATTCCCTGAGGAGCTAAGGATACAATTTTCAATCCATACTTCTCATGTCTTGAAAGTTGACTCTCAAGCTTTTGCTTATAATCCGCTTGATCAAGCCCTCCTCCAGCTAGTATTATACCTTTTACTCTATGCTGCCAAAGATGATCATGATATCTCAATTCATCCTCAGGATTACGCCCTGTATTACATACAAAAGACAGATAACCAAGTTCACTAGCTCTATTAGTTACGCCATTAGCTATCTCTCCAAAATATGAATCGGAAATATCCCTTACAATCAATCCTATAATATCACTGAACTCTTTCCTTAGCCCTTGAGCAGCTTTATTAGGGGTGTATTGTAATTCATCAATTGCCTTTAACACTTTTTCTTTTGTAGCTGCTGCTATTGGATAATCAACATTATTTATTATACGTGATACAGTAGTAACCGAAACACCTGCTTTTTTTGCTACATCAACAATAGAAACATTTTTCATAATATATTCTCCTAAAAACAAAATTAAGGTAAAACATTTTCTTTAATTGCATTACGAAGAATTGCTTACCTTGTGATTTTAATCATTTATATTATATATAATTTTCATCATATTAACAATAATATACCAAAAATAGTAAAAGTTAATGCTACATATTTTGTAGAGTAAGATATTGTTTACAAAAAAATTTTAAAACCCTAGCAAACATCTTCAGATTCCTATATATATTTCGATAGTCAAACTATATATAGAATTTATATATATACTCAAACCAGATACTTATCAAAAGTATTTATTGTGCCGGAGTAATTCCAATATATCCCAGAGTATAAGTTAAGTGTCCTATCCTATATATCAAAACTTATTTTGAAATGATTCTATATAATTTTAAGAGATATATGAAAGAGGTGATAAGTTAAAACCTTTTGGATGAAGAATATATCTAAATACTATGATATAAAAAAATAAATTTAGAAATGAGGGAAACTTATGAAATTAAAAAATAAGCTTGTAATTTTGTTTACAGTTTTTGCTATAGTTCCTTTAATTGTGTCAGGATTTATAATAAGTTCAAATTTACAGAAAGCTAATAAAGATGATGCTTACACTAGATTAAATGAAGAATTAATGGTATCACAAAACTCTATGAAAGGTAACATAGAAATGTTAAAAAATCTTGCACTAGGCAGTGAGAAAGATGAAATACTGATAAATTACTTTAATAACAATGCTTCAGCAGAATTGAAAGAACAAGTATCAGATAGATATGCAGAAATACTTAAAAGATATGGTGTATTTGCTAATATAATTTTTATTAGTGGAGATGAAAAACGCTTAACAGATGCTTTGAAGAGTGGGGTTGACAAAGATAAATCACCAATGCCTGATTACTTAGCAAAAGTTAAAGAAACAAAAGGAATGGTAGTTTCTAGCATCAGAAAGAGTAATAGTACTGGAAAATCAATATTTGCGATATGTGTTCCGATTTTAAATAGTGAACAGAAAATAATTGGATATATAATATATTCTGTAGATTTAGAAAAGCTATCAAATAAATATGTAACTAATATTAAAATTGGATCATCAGGGTATATTTTTGCTATACAAGAAGATGGTACAACTTTACTTCATCCAAATAAAAATGAAATATTTACAAAAAATTTTTTAAAAGTAGGTATTTCTAAAGAGGTCTTAAATAAAAAATCAGGAATTGGTGAATATGAATATAACAATGTGAAAAAATTAGTAGCATATAATGAAGATAAGGAAATGGGGATAATATATATAGCCAACATACCAATAGCTGAATTGATGAAAACATCTAAGGCAGTTATTAATTTGATGGGAATTATAGGTGTAATAGTTCTAATAGTTTTAATTATATCTGCAATAGCAATTTCAAAAAAATTTACTAATGGTATTAATAGCGTTGTGAAAGCGATGGAGATTATAGATACTGGTGATTTTACAAATAAAGTAGATATTATTAGTAATGATGAAGTTGGAATTATGGGAAAGAGAATAAATCATACAATGGAAAAATTAAGTTTTTCCATATTTGGAGTTAAAGAAAGTAGCTCAAAAGTTAGTGATTTATCAAATATTCTTACAAATAATTCAAAAGAAATGTCTGTAGCAGTTAATGAAGTAGCCTTAGAAATTGGAGAAATAGCAGATAGAACTATAAATCAAACTCGTCAGCTCTTAGATATAACAAAAGAATTAGATGAATTTAATAATGAATTAAATGATATATATTATAAAATCTCAGATGTTAATACAAGTAGCAAATCGGCAGAATACAAAGCAGTGACTGGAAAGGATTTCGTTGAATCATTAACAATATCTATTGATAGTGTAAAAAAATCATTTTCTTTAGTTAGAGATAAGATTAATGGATTAGGTAGTACTGTAAGTGAAATTGGCAAAATAACAGATTCTATTAATGAAATTTCAGAACAAACAAATCTTTTAGCCTTAAATGCTGCTATAGAAGCAGCAAGAGCAGGAGAACAAGGCAAGGGATTTGCAGTTGTGGCAGATGAAGTTAGAAAATTAGCAGAAGAATCAAGTAAATCCGCATCAGAAATAATGAATTTAATAAATTTGGTTAGTGGAGAAACAACAGAAGTTATTGATACTTCAAAGCAAATGGATGAATTAATTACCGAACAGGCAAATGTTATTGGAAAAACAATTGAATCCTTTGATGCTATATTAAAATCTGTTCAAGATATAACCCCAATGGTGGATAAAACTTATAACTCTGTCAAGAATGCAGTTAAAGTTAAAGATATAGTTGTTAATAAAGTTGAAGGAATAGTATATGATTCAAAAGAAGTATCAGCTTCAACAGAACAAATATCAGCATCAGCAGAAGAAATGGCTTCTTCAATAGAAGAAGTTTCGAGAGTCGCTGTACAATTAGATAAATCTGTAGATGATTTAGTTAGTAAGGTTGATGGATTCAAGGTAAATTAATTTGAAGAGAACGTTTTTAGTTTTGTGTAAAAGAGATTAGCTGGGTTAAAATTCAATTAGAAATGAGGGCTGTAGCCAATATAAAATTATGCCTAATTCTACAGCCCCATATATCCTTTTTATACTAAACTAAATTAACTTTTGGAACACCTGAAAGTTCTACT
>NZ_JAEEGC010000232.1 GCF_019207025.1 Clostridium thailandense
GTGGCTAATTTAACAATAGAAGATATGGATTTAATAGAAGCAAATGAAGCCTTTGCAGCTCAGAGTTTAGCCGTTGCAAAAGATTTAAAATTTGATATGAGCAAGGTAAATGTAAATGGTGGAGCTATTGCTCTTGGTCATCCAGTTGGATGCTCTGGTGCTAGAATATTAACTACTTTACTTTATGAAATGGAAAAAAGAGATGCAAAGAAAGGACTCGCAACTCTTTGCATAGGTGGTGGAATGGGTACTGCTATAATAGTTGAAAGATAAAATAAAATTATTAGGGTAGAAACTAAAGAAATATATTTGACTGTGCACCGATAGTGGGCGTGGATCTAAAATTCTTTAGATTACTATATATAATGAGGCTGTTGCACATATATACTCGTGACTAAAAGTTTATTTATATTTTAGAACATTTTGGTAATACGAGTATCTATAGTTCAACAGCCTCTCTAATCTATAAAAAATAAAATTGCAATGAAATAACATTTATAAAAGTGTGAGAGTATTGAAATAAATATAAATTTGGGAGGGGTTAATATGATCGATAGATATAAGCAAAATAAAATATCTAGTGAAATTGGTATACCAATGCCTCGTAGAGGTGAATCAGATAGAGACTACGCTTATAGAATGATAGAGGAAGTTACAGAGCTTCTTAAAAATTATGCAGAATGTACTGGAAAAAAAGGATATGTATGTCATATAACAGGTGGAGTAGATAGTTTTGTTGCAAGCATGTTGATAAAAAGAGCAGGTTTGTTTTTGGCAAGCTTATCTCTTCCTTATGGGAAGAAAACTGACATGGTAGATGTGGAGATGGCAAGGAACATTATTCAACCAGATGTATTTAAAGTTCACGATATAACAAAAACTGTAGACGAATGTATCGAACTTCTTAAAGATTTACCTCCAACCAAGGTTCACATCGGCAATACAAAAGCACGAATAAGGATGACAGTTCTATATAGAGTAGCTGAGGTTTATGATCTTTTGGTTGCAGGGTCTGTAAATGCCACTGAACTGACCATGGGTATGATAACTAAACATGGTGATTACGCAGCAGATATACAACCACTTGCAGGAATAACAAAAGGCATAATTTATGAGATGGCTAAGATATTTGGTGCACCTCAATCAATAATAAATAAACTTCCTACAGCTGGTTTATGGGATAATATGTCTAATAGAGAAGAAGTAAGCACCCTTAATCATCAGGTTTGTCTATATCTAAGAGGTGATGCAAACTTCCAAGAAGACTTTGAGAGTAAAATAGTTGGATTGAATGAGAAATCTCAACATAAAAGGCATCTTCCAGTTACAGAAAAGGATAGTTGGTGGGTTAGACGTAAACAAATTTTATAAGTTTTTTGTTGAAGATCATATATAGGAGGGTGTGATTAAACAAAATTTTACATTAAGTAAATCCTTAAATACCAATGCATTGGACTTTTTCATTTTCCATCTTTTGATATATAAAATGGACTTTATCACAACCTCCTATAGACATCCACGGCTGACACTTAACTTATCCTCCAGGATATATTGACATTCTTCCGGCACAATAAATACTTTTAATAAGTCTAAAGCTCAATATTTTGAAAGTCTAAGAATCATTGATAAACTCGTATCTCATACACATCAATAGTCCTAAGACTTTTTAAAATATTGAGCTAAGACTTATAACAAAAGTAACTTATACTCTAAAATATGTTTATAAGATTTGGCATCATATTGTTCATACTTGATAAGAACATCATATATAATATAGAAGAAAGAAGGAATTTTTTATGAGAAAAATGAAAACAATGGATGGAAATACAGCTGCAGCGCATATTTCATATGCGTTTATT
>NZ_JAEEGC010000233.1 GCF_019207025.1 Clostridium thailandense
TTGTTTGTGCTGATATTTGTGCTATAGATGAAGATAATTCTTCTATTGAACTGGCTTGCTCTGTAGAACCTTGGGATAAACCTTGACTTCCATCAGATACTTGTCTTGCCCCTGCAGCAACTTGTTGTGCCGAGCTATTGATGTCATTCAGAATATCATTAAAAGAGCTAATTGCGAAATTAAGGTTGTCTTTAATCTTTGCATGTTCACCTTTATAATCTCCATTCACGGCTATAGTTAAATTGCCTTTAGCCATCTCCTGCAATACAACAGATGCTTCTTGTATTGGTTTAACTATTGAGTCTATAGTATTATTCATTCCTTCAATAATTTCCTTATACCCACCTTCAAATTTTTCCGCATTCCCTCTAGTGCTTAGTTCACCATTTATTGCAAAATTCGAAAGTTTTCCCACTTCATCAATTAGGTCCTTTATTGAAGTCATTGCTACTATCATTGCCGGAAGCATTTTATCATTTTCTGACCTTTTTCCTATTTTACCATACTTGCCCAATAACCCTAGATCTCCCTTTGCCATATCAGCAAAAACTTCCTGAATACTCACAAGCCTTGTATGAACATTATTTATTGACTCAGCAAAATTTTTAAGCATTCCATTATATTGACCATTCATCTTTGTAGTTAAGTCATTTACAGCCATCCTGTGCAAAACTCCATCAGCTTCATTAAGTGGTTCAATGACAGCATCCAGTGTACTATTTATTCCTTTTACAATTTCTAAGTATCCACCTTTTAATTTATTTATGTCACCTCTTGCTAAAAGATTTCCTCCGGCAGCCTCCTTTGTAAGATTTAAAGTTTCGCCAAGTAATGTGTATAAGCATTCTCTCACCAGATTCAGATTATTAATTAAAATGCCAAAATCTCCATCATAGCAATTTTCAATTACTTCTAAATCTTCACCATTTGCCATTTTTGAAATATACTGCGAAGTAACGTTCAGTGGCTTTGCTATTGCATCTAATGCATTATTTATTCCTTCAATAATTTTTTTATACCCACCATTAAACTTTGTGCTGTCACCACGATCTGAAAGTCTTCCTTCAATAACCGCTTGTACTAATACGTTGGTATCGCTAACTAAAAGCTTAAAATTATTTATAACAAGATTGAGATTCTTGCTTAAGACATCATTTTCAGATTTAACATTCAATGTTTCACTAAAGTCACCGGCAGCAATCTTTTCAGCAACTTTTACCTGCTCTTTAATAGTTTCAGCCATTTCATTAAAGGAATTCGCTAAATCGCCTATTTCATCCTTAGTATTGGATTCTATTCTTACATTTATATCTCCAGCTGATAACTTATCTGCTGCATCTTTTAGTTTTATTATAGGATTGCTGATAATTTTAGACATAATTACTCCAAAAACTATAGCTATAACTACACTCATTATTAATATAATACTAACTAATAGTATATTTTTATTTACTATTGCTGCATTATTAATTTTTATTTTTTCTATATCTATAACTATACTAGCTCCTATAAAACCCGAAATCAAAGCTACGATTATAAAACTTAATATAACCTTTGTACTAATTTTCATATTATAAAGCCATTTCATTAAATCTCCTCCTTTTTTCATTCATACACTATGTTAGATTTTCTATTGTTACTGCTTATTCCTCTGAAATTAACTTACTGCATTCAAGTAATAGCTTGACACTATTACCGACCTTACCAATTCCCTTAATATAATTATTTTGAAAACCTACTTTGTAATCTGGTGGTGGTACTATATTTTCTTCAGCTATATTTACCACTTCAGCTACACCATCAACTATAAGACCTATTGATATGTCCTCAATATCAATTACTATAATACATGTCCTATCATTATACTCTATCTGCTCTTTTCCAAATTTCACCCTAACGTCAATAACTGGAATTATTTTACCCCTTAAATTAATGATTCCCTTAACATATTTTGATACATCAGGTACTTCTGTGATTGGTTGTATTCCTATTATTTCTTTGACATATTTTATTTCCAAACCATATACTTCATTTTCTAAAGTAAATGTTAAAAACTTATCCTGTTGAGTATCCTCCTCATAATTAACAATTTCATTTAATATCTGTGTCAACAGTATCTCTCCCTTCATAATAAACTTATTTAAATCTATTTACTAAACTAGAAATATCTACAATGAGACTTATACTTCCATCCCCAAGTATTGTACATCCAGAGATGCCTTCTATTCTTTTTAAATACTTCGGAAGCGATTTAACCACTACCTGTTGTTCCCCTAATAATTTATCTACAAATATGCAAAAACTTTCCGAATCACTTTCAACTAATATTGTTATACCTTCCTCTATACTTGAAATATCGGTTTTAACTTTAAAGACTTCGTGCAACCTAAATATAGGATAACATTGTCCACGTATCATAGTTAATTCATTGCCTTGACTATCTCGTATTATATCATCAAATTTCGCTCTAAAAGACTCTTTTATAGATGCTATAGGAATTGTATACATTGACTTTCCAACGCTTACTTCCATTCCATTAATTATAGCAAGTGTAAGTGGAATTTTTATTGATATAGTAGTACCTTCTCCCTGCTGACTTTCAACTATAATTGTTCCACCTACTTTTTCTATATTCTTCTTAACAACATCCATTCCTACGCCTCTACCAGAAAATTCTGTAACACTTTCTTTTGTTGAAAAACCTGGTAAAAGTATAAAAGAATAAATTTCTCTATCTGACAATTCATTTTCAGGTTTATAAATAAGCCCTTGATTTCTAGCTTTGCTCAATATCTTTTCCTTGTTTAATCCCTTTCCATCATCTTTTACTGTAATCCATACATCTTTACCAGAATTTTTTGCTTCAAGGATAATTTTCCCTTTACCTGGCTTTGCTTTTTCAATTCTTTCAGAAACACTTTCCATTCCGTGATCTATCGCATTTCTTATAAGATGCATGAGAGGATCTGATAAATTATCAATAATATTTTTATCTACTTCTGTTTCTTCCCCTACAATAACTAATTCTGCTTCTTTATTGAGTTTTTTGCACATATCTCTAACTATTCTATTCATTTTATGAAAGGTTGCTGCTATCGGAATCATTCTTATTGACATTACAATATCTTGCAATTCTGTAGAGAGTTTTCTAAGCTGCCTTGCCGATTTATTAAAGTTATCTAAGGTTAGACCTTCCAAATCCGGATTCCTTGTTACCATTGATTCCATTATTGTAATTTCACCTACGATGTCCATTAATTTATCTAATTTATTAATGTTAACACTTATTAGATTTTGTGTTAAATTGCTTTGCTTACTTGCTTTTCCAGGCTCTTTATCTATTTGTGATAAACTTATTATATTTACATTTTGTTCAATTCCCACTGTATTGTCAGTATTAATTAAATTTTTAACATCAGTATCATAGCTATCTACCTTAATCATTTCACACGACTTTACAAATAAAGCTTCCTTTAATATATTCTTTAAGTTTTCCTCTTCCTTCACCGAAGCAAAGAAAATTGTAAATCCATTTTTTACAATGTATTCAGAAGTTTCATCGTTTTCTACTATATCTTTAGGTATATAGAATATCTCTTCGCATTCCTCTTTAAGCGCATGTACAACTAAAAATGCTCTTACATTTTCCATCTGACAATCATCTTCAAAATAAATCTTAGCCTTATATTTTTTCAAATTTACATTTTCACTATTTCCATAGGAACTTATATAGAACTTATTGGGTTTTTCAATCTTTTTTTCTTCAGATAAGTCAATTTCTTTTGAACCTTTTAATTCTAAAAGGTATTGTTTTATATCAGTAACCAAATCAGTTTCTGATCCATCGGCTGATTGTCCATCGTTAATCTTTGATATTTCATTTTTTATAAAGTCTGAAGCAGAAAGCATAAGGTCACAAATTATAGTAAAATTCAAATTTGTTGGTTTGTTTTCTCTTATAAAGTAAAATAAATCCTCTAAAGAGTGTGCAAGTGCTGATATGTTATCAAACATCATCATCGCTGATGATCCTTTAATTGTATGCATACATCTAAATATTTCATTTATATTTTCAGTAGAAATAGCTCCTGTTTTCTCTGTTTCTAATAGTATTTCTTCAAGTTGTTCAATAAGCTGAATTGTTTCAAAAATGAACATCTCAAGCATTGGTTCTTTATTAATACCTTTATAGTCACTCACAAGCTCACCTCAACCCTCAATTTTTCTTATCTTAATAACCAGTTTAATGCTCTCATAATATGCTCTTTTAAATCCCTATTTGAATCCTCCAATTTCCAATTATAAGTCATAGACCATATTACTCCTAATATGAGTTCTGCAAAATCTTTGGCGTCTATATTATCATCAAAAACTTTAATGGTTTGTCCCTTTTTTATAATTTCAGTAATAAATGCCAGTCTATCATTAATTATATCTTGCATTTCTTTTTTTATCTCACTTTCATATTTATATAAATCAAAAGAAAACAAAATACTAGCTATTTCAGGGTAACTATGGTAATACGTGGCATAAGCCTCTGCAAAATATAATATTGCCTCTTTAGGGCTCATATTGTGCTGAATTATTGTATTTTTTATTGCATTATCATATTCTGAAAATCTTTTTACAATGGCTATCAATATATCTTTTTTCCCATGAAATTGTCTATAAATAGCCGGCTCAGTTATGCCCTCTTGTTTTGCTAATTCACGTATAGTTAATCCATGAATGCCTAATTCATCTAGTATTTTTATAGCACTTATTATTATTTTTTCTTTACGCTTTATATAATTTTTACACATATTTACCCCTCATAAACTTATAATACTAATAAAAAAATTAGTGTTGACTAACTTAATTATTCAAATTTTCCAAACAATTATTAGTTTTTCGTAAAAGCATATATTCGACAGCCTTATCTTCTAGTATTTTCCGAATTCTGAATCATTTAAATCTATTATAGGTTTAATTGATGTAACTGCAGCCTCATTCCAAGTGTCAACAGAGTTTCTTATAAGTTCAGACTTATAATTTTTATCATAGTTATTTAGTTCATTCCTTCCTAAAAAATTAGATACCTTTTTAAGTTTAAACTTATTAACCATTTCGTTTAGTATATGAGCCTGACTCGTAAGTTCTTCACTTGCCGCTGCGCTTTCCTCTGCTGTTGAGGAGTTATTTTGTACAACTGCTGATACCTGTTCTATTCCTTTATTAATTTGTGAAATCCCTGTAGCTTGTTCATTAGAAGCTGTCGCAATATCAGCTACTAGTCTTGCAGATTTTTCCACTCCCGAAACGATTTTATTAAGTGCTAGCGCTGTTTCATTAGCAATTTTAGTTCCAAATTCAGCTTTACAAATAGATCCCTCAATCATCACTGTAGTTTCTTTTGCAGCATTAGCGCTTCTTTCTGCGAGGTTTCTAACTTCCTCAGCAACCACTGCAAAGCCTTTTCCATGTTGCCCAGCTCTTGCTGCTTCTACTGCT
>NZ_JAEEGC010000234.1 GCF_019207025.1 Clostridium thailandense
GACGGTTAAGCTTCACAGTGCCAATGGTACTGCAGAGGAGACTCTGTGGGAGAGTAGGTCGTTGCCAGGTAAAGCGTTCCGTGGTAGCTCAATGGTGGAGCATTCGGCTGTTAACCGAAGGGTTGGAGGTTCGAATCCTCTCCACGGAGCCATTTTTTTATTTTTTGTATATTATTTTGTTGATATACCTACCTACAATTAAGGTATTACTGTTAGCGTAAAATCATACTCATATACCTTGTCTTCATTTTCAGGCATTATAAATATATAAGACTTAATTTGATTATTTGTTGTTTTCAAATCTTCAATTGTTATTTCATCACTTTGAGTGGCATAGTCACCAACTAAAACATCATCATAGCTTTCAATCATCAATACTTTTACACTATTCACTTTAGCCGTCTGCATAATCCCAGTAGCATTAAATTTGATTTTTTCACCAACTTTAACATTAGTTTTATTCCAAGATACTGTAAACTTGGGACTATTGACTATTACTTTACTATTATCTATATTATATTGTTTATATATCCTATCTATATAAGCTGTTTTTTTAACTGTACTTGACCTTTCATATTTTTTAATATGTATTTTAGCAGGTTGCTTATTTGTCATAAGTAGATTAATTATTTCTATAATCAATAAAAAGATAAGAATGATTATTATTTTTTTATTCTTACTATCTTGTTTCATATTTGACTTATAAAAGAATATTTCCTCATCATTTATAGAAGTATTTAAATCATTATAGTTAACTTTACTACCTCTATTCTGAATTAATAATTGAAATTTCTCGTCGTTTTTTACTTTTTCATAAATTTCATCTTCAATGTCTTCGTCATCAATATTGAGTCCTTTCTTCTCTAAAAAAATCTCGAAATTTTTATAAAAGCCATCATAATTATCTTGAATAAGATTAATTTCTGCTAAAATTTTATATGATAAAAATTCATATGGATCCATCTCAATAGCTTTTAAAGCGTAATCTCTTGACAATTGAATATTTCCGATCATTTTTTGTAAGTAAGCATATCTTTTGTAAATATTAGCCTTTATAAGCGTATCTGAAACTTTAAGATTTATCTTAAGTGCTTTAGATAGCACTTCATCGGCTTTATCATACTTTTTTAATTTAATATATACAATACCTAAATTGACGTATGCATTGCAGAGATTTATTGATTTAGCTAAAATTTTTCCATTTGCAAGCTCAATTGCTCTGCTCAACGTCTCTATAGCTCTTTCATATTCGTTAGTATGCAAATAAAACCATCCCAGGTTTGTATATGCACTGCTGGATTTAGGTTTTAGTTCTACTGCCATTAAAAAGTATTTAAGTGCTTTGTCATATTGTTTAAGCTCAGTATATAAAACGCCAGCTTTTACAATATTAATTAAAGGAAGCTTTTTAATTTTGCATGATTCCACTAAATCCTGTAAGGATAAATCAAATTTTCTTATTCTTAAATAAACCATTCCTCTATAAGCTAATGGCAAAGCTTTTACAGTTTTAGTTGACCTCTCTAAATATCTTGAAAAAAGATCTATTGCTTTTTTAGCATTTCCTTTATTTACAAGATAAGCACCCTTATTTAAAACTTTGAAATTTCTAATAGTTATGTAAGCTATTATTAATAAAAAGATTAAAAATAAAGTTAAAAATCCCCAAAACGCTAATTCACTTTTTTTATATGCTATTACAATAACTGCAAACAGTAACACACAAAATGTAGTAAATGCTCCTTTCGTTTTAATTACCTCCTCACATTAATAAAATTGTGTATGTTCATAATACATATAATTTTTCAATAAAAATTATCATAATTTAATCTTTACGAAAATTATATCATAATACCTAAGAATTTTTAACACAGCATTGTTCAATTTTCAACAAGCCATGAATTGCTTTGTAGCCGCTAATGAAAATAAATATATCTTGGAGACTTAGTCATTTCAATGAATGCATATGAATGATTTACTTGAACGTTATTGAAGTATGCATCCTAAATGAACCTATATTTCCGATTGAAATAGGGGAGTTTTAGATATTGATATCTCATATTATATCCATATGCCTTTGGATATATAATTCTTATAAATAAACGGAATCAAGTGTATCTACATATTTAATTTTAAGAATGTAATAGAATAATAGAGAATATGTAAGTTAATTTCAAATAATAAATATTATCATATATATCATACAGGTAAAATTATGATAAGATAACATTCGTTGCTTGAGTAAGTGACAATAAGCGAAATTAATGTTAAAAAAAAGTATTGACAATAATTTAGTTTGTGTGATATTATGTAAAAGCTGTCAGAGATGACTTAACTTATCAAGTTTAACTAGTAAAGTTAGTAACAAATTATTAGTTGACAAGCTAAAGTAAAGATGATAAGATGTAAAAGTTGCTTAAACAGAGTAACGATGATCCTTGAAAATTAAACAGAGGTTAAAAGCTTAAATAGCTTTTATTAAGTAAAGTAAACCAGCAATTCTTTTGA
>NZ_JAEEGC010000235.1 GCF_019207025.1 Clostridium thailandense
AAAAATCCTCCTTCACTGTCCTCTGTCAATTGTCCTCTGTCCTCTAAAATATTTTTTTATAAATTAAATGTCAGTATTTGATATATATGTTTTTATAGGAGGATGACAATGAAAGAAGTAGTTATTGTAAGTGCTGTTAGAACTGCAGTTGGAAAATTTGGTGGGAGTTTGAAGGACGTTTCAGCAGCAGAATTAGGAGCTATAGTTATTAAAGAAGCGCTAAATAGAGCGAAGGTTGAAGCAGAATTAGTTGATGAAGTTATAATGGGAAACGTTATACAAGCAGGTTTAGGACAAAATGTAGCTAGACAGTCTATAATAAAAGCCGGTCTGCCAGAAGAAGTTCCAGGATTTACATTAAACAAAGTTTGTGGTTCAGGCTTAAGAGCAGTAAGTTTAGCAGCTCAAATGATAAAATCAGGAGATGCAGATGTCATAATAGCTGGTGGTATGGAAAACATGTCAGCAGCACCATATGTACTTCCAACCACAAGATGGGGACAGAGAATGGGTAATGGGACTATTGTAGATACAATGGTAAATGACGCTCTTACAGATGCATTTCAGGGTTATCACATGGGAATCACTGCAGAAAATATAGCTGAGAGATGGAATTTAACAAGAGAAATGCAGGATGAATTTGCAGCAGCATCTCAACAAAAGGCAGAAGCAGCTATTAGAGAAGGTAAATTTAAAGATGAAATAGTTCCAGTAGTTATAAAAACCAGAAAAGTTGAAATAGTATTTGATACAGATGAGTTCCCTAGATTCGGAGCAACTGCTGAATCTTTAGCTAAGTTAAAACCAGCCTTTAAGAAAGATGGAACTGTTACAGCTGGAAATGCTTCTGGAATAAATGACGGAGCAGCAGCCATGGTTATTATGAGTGCCGAAAAAGCAGAAGAACTTGGATTAAAGCCAATGGCTAAAATAGTGTCCTATGGATCGAAAGGATTAGATCCATCAATCATGGGGTATGGACCATTTCATGCAACAAAAAAGGCTTTAGAGAAAGCAAATTTATCAATAGAAGATATAGACTTAATAGAGGCTAACGAAGCTTTTGCAGCTCAAAGTTTAGCAGTAGCAAAGGATTTAAATTTTGATATGAGCAAAGTTAACGTAAATGGAGGAGCTATTGCAATAGGACATCCAGTTGGATGCTCAGGAGCAAGAATACTTACTACATTACTATATGAAATGGAAAAAAGAGAGTCAAGGTACGGACTAGCAACCCTATGTATAGGCGGCGGTATGGGAACTGCTATAATAATAGAAAGACAATAAAGTATATAAAATTCATGAGGTATTATTATGGAATTTAAAAACATTATATTAAATAAAAAAGATAAGATTGCCATGGTTACAATTAACAGACCTAAGGCATTAAATGCATTAAATTCAGAGACTTTGAAGGAATTAGACACTATTATTGACGAACTATATGCAGATGAAGAAATATTTGCAGTGATTGTTACTGGAGAAGGAAAAGCCTTTGTAGCAGGAGCAGATATATCAGAAATGAAAGATCTTAGTACAATGGAAGGTAGAAAATTTGGGTTACTTGGAAACAAGGTTTTTAGAAAGCTAGAGAATATGGGAAAACCAGTAATCGCAGCTGTTAATGGATTTGCATTAGGCGGAGGCTGTGAGTTATCTATGGCTTGTGATATTAGAATAGCTTCATCAAAAGCTAAGTTTGGACAGCCTGAAGCAGGACTAGGAATAACTCCGGGTTTTGGGGGGACTCAAAGGCTAGCAAGAATTGTTGGCGAAGGAATGGCAAAAGAACTTATATTTACAGGAAAAATAATCGATGCACAAGAAGCTTTGAGAATAGGATTGGTTAACAAAGTAGTGGAACCAGAGAAATTAATGGATGAGGTTAAGGCATTGGCAAATACTATAGCAGCTCAAGCACCAATAGCCGTAAAGCTTTGTAAAACAGCTATAAATAGAGGAATGCAGTGTGATATAGACACTGGAATAGCTTATGAAGCAGAAGTATTTGGGCAATGTTTTTCAACTAATGACCAAAAAGAGGGTATGACAGCATTTATAGAAAAAAGAGATAAGTGTTTTAAAAATAGTTAGGAGGTAAAATAATATGGATTTTACATTAACAAAGGAACAGCAATTAGTACAGCAAATGGTAAGAGAGTTTGCAGAAAATGAAGTTAAGCCTTTAGCAGCAGAAATTGACCAGACAGAAAGATTTCCTATGGAAACAGTAGAAAAGATGGCTAAATATGGAATGATGGGTATTCCATTTTCTAAAGAATATGGTGGAGCAGGTGGAGACACTCTTTCATATGTATTAGCAGTTGAAGAATTATCAAAAGTTTGCGGCAGCACAGGAGTTATTCTTTCTGCTCATACATCACTATGTGCATCAGTAATTGACAAGTATGGTACAGAAGATCATAAGAAGAAATACTTAGTGCCTCTTGCAAAAGGAGAAAAAATAGGAGCTTTTGGATTAACTGAGCCGAATGCAGGAACAGATGCAGCAGGACAACAAACAACAGCTGTTCTTGAAGGAGATAACTATATATTAAATGGACAAAAGATATTCATAACAAACGGTGGAACAGCAGATGTCTTCATAGTATTTGCAATGACAGACAGAAGTAAAGGAACAAGGGGAATATCAGCTTTCATAGTTGAAAAAGGCTTTAAAGGTTTTTCAATAGGAAAATTAGAAGATAAAATGGGCATAAGAGCATCTTCAACAACTGAACTCATATTTGAAGACTGCGTAGTTCCAAAGGAAAATTTATTAAGTAAAGAAGGAAAAGGCTTCGGTGTTGCCATGGGAACCCTTGATGGAGGAAGAATTGGTATAGCAGCTCAAGCTCTTGGAATAGCAGAAGGTGCTTTCGATGAAGCAATAAATTATATGAAAGAAAGAAAACAATTTGGAAGATCTTTAGATAAGTTCCAAGGGCTTGCATGGGCAGTAGCTGAAATGGATACAAAAATAGAAGCAGCAAGACACTTAGTGTATAAGGCAGCTTTTAAAAAGGATTTAGGACTTCCATATAGTGTAGATGCGGCTAGAGCAAAATTATTTGCAGCAGATGTTGCTATGGAAGTAACAACAAAGGCAGTCCAATTATTTGGAGGATATGGATATACAAAAGATTATCCAGTGGAAAGAATGATGAGAGATGCTAAGATAACTGAAATCTATGAAGGAACATCACAAGTACAAAAGATGGTTATCTCAGGAAACATATTTAGATAAAAGGTTAAGGAGGATAACAAGAAATGAATATAGTAGTTTGTTTAAAACAAGTTCCAGATACAACAGAAGTTAAGATAGATCCAAAAACAGGAACCCTTATAAGAGATGGCGTTCCTTCAATAATAAACCCAGATGATAAAAATGCATTAGAAGAAGCGTTGGCATTAAAAGAAAAAACTGGCGCTAAGGTTACTATAATAAGTATGGGACCGCCACAGGCAGAAAAAGCCTTAAGAGAAGCTATAGCTATGGGTGCAGATGAAGCAATACTTATATCAGACAGGGCTTTTGGGGGAGCAGACACATTAGCTACCTCACACACACTAGCAGGAGCATTAAAAAAATTAGAATATGACATAATATTTGCAGGAAGACAAGCTATAGATGGAGATACAGCACAGGTTGGACCAGAAATAGCTGAACATTTAGGAATACCACAAATAACTTATGTAGAAAAAGTAGATGTAGATGGAGAAGCTTTAAAGGTACAAAGAGCATGGGAAGATGGATATGAGGTAATAAGTGTTAAAACTCCAGTACTTTTAACAGCTATAAAAGAATTAAATGAGCCAAGATATATGCACATGAGCCATATATTCAATGCATACAATAAAGAAGTGCAAATTTGGAGTGCAGCTGACATAGAGGTAGATAAATCTCTTCTTGGTCTTGCTGGATCACCAACAAAGGTAAAGAGATCCTCAACAAAAGAAGCAAAAGGACAAGGTGAAGTAGTAAATCTACCAGCAAAAGAAGCAGCAGCATGTGCAGTTTTAAAATTAAAAGAGAAACATTATATCTAGGAGGAGGTAGTTAAGATGAGTATAGCAGATTACAAAGGCGTATGGGTATTTGCTGAGCAAAGAGATGGAGAGCTTCAAAAGGTATCCTTAGAATTACTCGGAAAAGGTAGAGATTTAGCAGACAAGTTAGGAGTTCAGTTAAGTGCTCTTTTACTTGGAAGTGATATAGATAGCATAGCAAAAGAATTAGTAGCTTATGGAGCTGATAAAGTAATATATGCTGACAGCCCATTATTAAAACATTTTACAACAGATGGGTATACAAAAGTTATATGCGATTTAGCTGGTGAAGTTAAGCCGGAGGCTATATTAGTAGGTGCTACTTTTATGGGAAGAGACTTAGCTCCAAGGGTAGCAGCAAGACTTGCTACAGGACTTACAGCTGATTGTACATCACTTGATATAGATCCAGAGAACAGAAATCTACTTATGACAAGACCAGCCTTTGGTGGAAATCTGATGGCAACAATAGTTTGCGGAGATCACAGACCACAAATGTCTACAGTAAGACCAGGAGTGTTTGAAAAATTAGCTAAAGATACTGGAAGAGCTGGAGAAATCCAAAAGGTAGCTGCAAATGTAACAGAATCAGATATAAGAACAAAAACATTAGATGTAGTTAAAGCTCTTAAGGATTCTGTTGACATTGGAGAAGCTAAGATAATAGTTGCGGGCGGAAGAGGACTTGGAAGCAAGGAAGGCTTTGAAGCACTA
>NZ_JAEEGC010000236.1 GCF_019207025.1 Clostridium thailandense
TATGTGCCTTCAGCTTTGGAATCATATACCTGCGTATAAGTCTACTTTCTGGTGTGATTATCTATAGGAAGATGTAATTAAACAAAATTTTACATTAAGTAAATTCTTAAATATCAATGGGTTGAACTTTTTTATTTTCCATCTTTTGATATATAAAACCGACTTTATTACAACATCCTATATCTATATTTGTAAATAACAAGAACAGAAAGTGGACTTATTCAGAGGGGTAAGCCTACTTTCTGTTCTATTTATATAATCACTGGTTTAAGTGAAGTTTTGAGCATAGGTTATATTATATTTCCATCAGTAGATATAGTTACTTCTTTGTATGGAACTATTATTTGTGCTTTAAGCATTGCATTTTTAACTGCATTTACAATTCCACTGCAGCAAGGAACTTCCATTCTTACTACTGTTATACTGTTAATATCATTATTTTTAAGAATTTCCGCAAGCTTTTCCTCGTAATATTTTATATCATCTAATTTAGGACACCCTATAACAGTAATGCGATCCTTAATGAATTCACTATGAAATTTACCATATGCATATGCAGTACAATCTGCTGCAATTAAAAGATTAGCATTCTTTAAATATGGTGCCTGTGTATTTATAAGTTTAAGTTGTACAGGCCATTGTCTTAGCTCTGACATATTCTCTTCTTTATTAGATCTTATGCTGCTAACTTTTATTGCTGCTTTTAGAGACTTTCTTTCTATCATTTTAGCGGCTGTACCAGGACATCCACAAGCTAGAGTTTTTTCTTCACTTAATTGTTTTCTCTCCTCTATTTTCTTAGCTACAGCTTCTTCATCATAATCCTTGCTTTCTCTCTCAATTATTGTAATAGCTCCAGTTGGACATTCTGGAAGGCAATCGCCAAGTCCATCACAATATTCATCACTTATAAGTACTGCTTTTCCATCTATTAATTCAATAGCTCCTTCATGACATGCCTTAACACATAATTTACAGCCATTACATTTTGATTTATCTATATTTACGATTTTTCTTATCATACAAATTTCCTCCTCTTGTTTTATTGATTTCATTATAATAAAATACATTTATATAGTCAGTAACATATGTTACATTATAAATATAAATCAATTTAAATTTTTGCAAATAAGTGTTCTTTGGAGGGCTGCTATGAAAGATTTAATAAATGTTTTAAAACAGTGTATACTTATGAAAGGCTTCTTAGATAATGATATTGAAGGGCTACTCAAAGATATAAACTATTCAATCAATTCTTTCTCTAAAGGTGAAATCATCGCATTAGAAGGTTCCAATTGTTCAAGCATTGGAATTGTATTAAATGGAAGTGTTGAAGTACAGAAGATATATGCTTCTGGAAAAACTATGACTATAAGCAAATTAAATGAAGGCCACATCTTTGGAGAAGTCATATTATTTTCAAATAGAAATACCTACCCCGCAACTATTGCATCACCTGAAAACTCCAAAATTATGTTTATATCCAAAGATAATATGCTAAAGCTTTGCAGCATAAATTCAAGGTTTTTAAATAACTTTATGACTCTTTTATCTAATAAAATACTTATGTTGAATAATAAACTAAGAAATATATCCTATAAGACTATACGTCAAAAAATAGCCTCTTATATTTTAGAAGAATACGAGATGCAGCAAAAGCTAAATATTACTCTGAGCTGTACTAAAAAAGAAATGGCTGAACAACTTGGTATTCCCCGACCTTCCCTTTCAAGAGAATTGATTAGCATGAAAGAAGAAGGACTAATAGATTTTGTTAAAAATACTATTAATATTTTAGATATCGAACTGCTTGAAGAAGTTTTAGATAACTAAACTACATTATATTTAAAAAAGAGCTGTTACGCTTACAGATATATATAGCCGAAAGTTGACTTACACGCAGGAATATGTTTCTAAAGTCGAAAGCAGATATAAAAACTTTTTAGTCAATCTTAGCGAAGCATTTTGGAAAATTTTAGAATATTCGATGTGTCTGAGGTACGAGTTTATCAAAGATTCTTAGATTCTCAAAATACTGAACTTTAGATTGATAAAAAGTTTTTATAGTGCCGAGGCTTAGAAACATATTACGGAGTGTAAGTTAACTTTCGGCGGTTGGTATCTGTAAGTATAACAGCTCCTTTTCTCTCAGATTACATTTTGCATAATTTTATACATTATTTTTTTAACATTTTCCTCTTTTCTACATGCTTTATGATAATACATATGGTTATCTGCTTGCTTAAAAAGTTCAGTCATTGTTTTAAATTCTTTTCCTCTATAAGATATTCCTGTGGAAATGCTTAAGTACATATTTGAGTCATTGGAGTTAAACTCACCTATACTCTTTTGTAGAAGTTCGTTTGCCAGTTCTAATTCATCTTTCAAACAATTATTTATTATTATTATGAATTCATCGCCGCCAATTCTTGCAGCAATACCATTATTTTCTTCGCAAACAATTCTTATTATATCGGCCGCATTAACAAGTAATTTATCACCACAATCATGACCTAAGTTATCGTTTACAAGTTTTAATCCATCCACATCACAAACAATAATCCCCAACTCCTCTTTCTTTTCCTTGTCATATTTACTTAGCAAATTTTCAAAGTATATTCTATTATATAAACCTGTGAGTCCATCATGTGTACTCATGTAAATAAGTTCTCTATCCATTTTTTTTCTTTCAGTTATATTTCTATATATTCCAAATACACCTACTTGCTTACTTTCAAAAACAATTGGATAGCCTAATATACAAACTTCAACAATACTTCCATCTTTTCTAATTCTAGTAGATTCGTACTCAATTACTTTACCATCCATAACTTCCTCTGAAATTTTAGTGGCTTCATTAACTAATTCATTTGAAACAATACGATTATTTATATAGTGCGCTATAAGTTCATCTTTAGAGTAACCAAAAAGCTTCTCAAAGGCATAATTTATATCTATAAATCTATCCTCATTATCTATTATACATATTGCCTCCGGAGAATTTTCAAAGAGTTTTCTAAAATAAGTTTTTTGCAATTCTAACGCTTGCTCTGACTTTTTTCTATCCCTAATATCTTTATAAACTGCGTATATCCCAATCTGATTTGTATCAAGTATTACTGGAAATGCTAGTACACTAACCTCAATTAATGTTCCATCTTTCCTTTTTCTTTTTGTATCTGCTGCAGTAACTGTTTTTCCTTGCATAACTATATTAGATAGTTCAAAGGCATCTTTTGTTTCATAATCCGCTAAGATAGAGTCTACACTGCTCCCCCTGACCTCTTCATTTTTATGCTGAAAAAGCACCTCAAAAGCTTTATTAACACTTATAATCCTGCTTTTATTATCCAATATAACAATTGCATCCTGTGAATTCTCAAATAATTTATCAAAATAGGTTCTTTGAAGTTTTAAGTCTCTATTCAATTTTTTTAGTTTTCTATTATTATTGAAGTAAACATAGTTTAGTAATACCGAAAGAACCGCTATTACAATTATGCAAAAATTAAAATGCAACATTTTAACACTCCTTAAGCTTATTATAAGAAATATTAATTTTTAAAATAGAATCAAATTTTACACTTAAATTTTACCATAACAACCTAATTTTTTATAGCAAAAATTTTATTTTATTACTATATTTTCAAAGCAATAAATGGAAAAATATTGAAAATAATTCCAATATACATTAATTTAAGAACATAAAAAGTATATAAAACACTTAAGCAACTATAAATTAGAATATAAAAATACCCTAGAAAAGAAATCTACTTTCTCTCTAGGGCATTCTATAACTTATTACTTAGAAATCCCTTTTATACTACTTTTCATTATAAAATTCTTTAGAATAATCCGCTTATTA
>NZ_JAEEGC010000237.1 GCF_019207025.1 Clostridium thailandense
CCGGGATATATTTACATTCTTCCAGCACGATAAATACTTTTGACAAGTCTAAAGCCCATATTTTTAAAAAAGCTAAGAATCTTTGATAACTCGCTGTGCTCAAACAATCAAATCTTCTAAGCTTTTTCAAAAATATGAGCTAAGACTTGTAGCAAAAGTATTTAAATGTGTATTCCAGAATGTAAATATATCCCTGCGTATAAGTTAAGTGTCTGGTGTGGTTATCCATAGGAGGGTGTTATTAAACAAAATTTTACATTTAGTAAATCCATCAATATCAATGCATTCAACTTTTTTAATTTCTATGTCTTGATATATAAAATGGACTTTATCACACCTTCCTATATAGGGTTATACGGCCGAAAGTAAACTTATGCTTCGGGAGATGTTACCAAACTGGAAGGTAGATATATATTGGAGTGTAAGTCTACTTTTGTTTAAGAGTGTTTATAGTCTGCGATTATATATTATTTAGGAGGAGTTTAGAATGAGTGTACACATAAATGCAAAGGAAGGTCAGATAGCTGAAAGCATATTACTTCCGGGAGATCCATTGAGGGCTAAGTTTATAGCTGAAAATTTTCTTCAAGATGTTATATGCTATAACGAAGTAAGAGGAATGTATGGTTTTACAGGAACATATAAAGGAAAAAAAGTTTCTGTTCAAGGAACAGGAATGGGCATACCATCAATATCAATATATGTAAATGAATTAATTCAGAGTTATGATGTAAAAAATCTCATAAGGGTTGGAACTTGTGGTTCCTTCCAGGAATCAGTTAAGGTTAGAGATATGGTCATTGCCATGGCAGCTTCAACTGATTCTAATATAAATAATATAAGATTCAATGAAGGAAATTTTGCACCAACAGCAAGTTTTAAATTATTAAAAAAGGCTTATGATTTTGCAGTTGAAAAAAACTTTGATCCAAAGGTTGGTAATATTTTTAGTTCGGATAATTTTTATAATGATAATCCAGATAGTTGGAAAAAATGGGCTAAGTTTGGATGCTTAGGAGTTGAAATGGAAGCAGCTGCACTTTATACATTAGCTGCTAAATATGGAGTTGATGCACTTACTATACTTACAGTAAGTGATCATCTTGTAACTGGTGAACTTACCACAGCAGAAGAAAGACAAAAGACCTTTACAAATATGATGGAAGTTGCATTAGATACAATACATTCATTATAATTTGTACCAACCCAACAAATCCA
>NZ_JAEEGC010000238.1 GCF_019207025.1 Clostridium thailandense
GGAACACCTGAAAGTTCTACTGCCTTAGTAACTCTAGCTTTTTCTTCTGCGTCTAAAGGCATTAAAGGTTTTCTCATTAAAGGTAATGAAAATACTTTACGTTGTACTAAGAATTCTTTCATTCTTGCATGAGCTTCTCCAGTAGGTTCTCCAGTTCCGTATATTCCCATTGAAGCAGCCTGTAAGTTTACATTAACTTTTTTTGCTTCTTTTAAGTCTTCTTCTTGAACAGCTTTCCATAAAGCAGTTACTAGTTCTGGTACGCATCCTGAGAAACCAACTAATGCACCGTCAAGACCTTGTATCATTGTAGATAAAAGATTTTCATCATGACAAGTTACTAATGTTGTTTCTGGTGACTTTTCTCTTAATATAGTAACATCTCTTTCATATAAAGGCTGATTACGAGTTCCCATTTTAATAGCTACAACATTAGGAATCTTACACATTTCTATTAATGTTTCTACTGGATAGAATGCTTTTGTAGTTGATGGGTAAAGGTGAATAAATATTCCAATATTAATAGATTCTGCTACATCTTTAACGAACTGAATAGCTCCTTCTTGCTTCATTCCAAATCTTAACCATAAGTGTGGTGGCATAAGAAGTATTCCATCTGCTCCTGCTGCTTCTGCTGCTTGTGCTTGTTTTATAGCGTCAGCTGTTCCTTCTGCTGAAACCCCTGAAATAATCTTAACATCTTTACCGCTTTTCTTAACATGGTCTGCTACCAATTTTGTAACAAATGCTCTTTCTTCATTTTCTAATCCTGATATTTCTCCAGTATGTCCATTTGTAACTAATCCTCTTATTCCTTTATCAGAATACTCAAGTAACCAGTCTAAATAAGGATATAATTCCTTTTCACTTACTGTTGAATCTTCGTTAAAAGGTATACATATTGCAGGATAAATACCTCTCCATTCTGCTCTTGATTTTGCTGCTTTTGCCATAATTAAATTCCTCCATTTTATAAATAAATTTTTAAACCTTTTTCTCTTCAGATACTCCTTAGTCTTATATATTTAATAAAA
>NZ_JAEEGC010000239.1 GCF_019207025.1 Clostridium thailandense
GTTATTTGTGCAGAAGGAAAAACAGGATTTTATTTTGATGACCAAAGAGCTATAAAAAGAGGAGCAAAACATGATGGATTCACATATGTTGGAGAGCCAGTAACGGATGGATTCACTAGTGTAAGACAGGCAGGAGAAGCTATATCTGTTATGTTAGTGCTTGAAGATGGTCAGGTGGCACATGGAGACTGTGCAGCAGTTCAATATTCAGGAGCAGGCGGAAGAGACCCACTATTCTTAGCAAAGGACTTTATACCAGTAATAGAAAAAGAAATAGCACCAAAGCTTATAGGAAGAGAATTAAGCAGTTTTAAAGCTCTTGCAGAAGAATTCGATAGCATGAAGGTTAACGGAAATAGATTACATACAGCTATAAGATATGGAATATCTCAAGCTATACTAGATGCTGTAGCAAAATCACAAAAAATAACTATGGCTGAAGTTGTAAGAAATGAATATAATTCAGGAGCTGAAATTAAAAGAGTTCCAATATTCACTCAATCAGGTGACGATAGATACGATAACTCAGATAAGATGATAATAAAGGGTGCAGATGTAATGCCACATGCACTTATAAATAATGTTGAAGAAAAGCTTGGATTAAAAGGTGAAAAGCTTCTGGATTATGTTAAATGGTTAAGAGATAGAGTATTACAATTAAGAACATGTGAAGATTATAGTCCGATATTCCATATAGATGTATATGGAACAATAGGAGCTGCATTTGATTGTAATACAAAAGTTATGGCTGACTATTTAGGAACTTTAGAAGAAGCAGCAAAGCCATTTCACTTAAGAATTGAAGGACCTATGGATGTAGAAGATAGACAAAAGCAAATGGAAGCTTTGAGAGATTTAAGAGCTGAAATAGATGAAAGAGGAATAAAAGTAGAATTAGTTGCAGATGAATGGTGTAATACTGTTGAAGATGTTAAATTCTTTACTGACAATAAAGCTGGACATATGGTTCAAATAAAGACTCCAGACCTTGGAGGAGTAAACAATATTGCAGATGCTATAATGTACTGCAAAGAGCATGGTATGGGAGCTTACTGTGGAGGAACTTGCAACGAAACTAATAGATCTGCTGAGGTTACGACAAACATAGGTATGGCTTGTGGAGCAAAACAAGTACTTGCAAAACCAGGAATGGGTGTTGATGAAGGTTATATGATAGTTAACAACGAAATGAACAGAGTACTTGCATTAATAAATAGAAGAAACAAATAAGCAGATTTTAGTTGAAAAGGCGGTTTTAAAACTGCCTTTTCATAT
>NZ_JAEEGC010000024.1 GCF_019207025.1 Clostridium thailandense
CATACTTTAATTTTCAACCTTTTATCCTCCGCAATAAGTATTCTTAGAATTCATATTCTTAGAATTCTAAGTTTTTAGGTATAAGTTATTATATTAATAACTTATAAATTTCTATCTACTTTCAATAGCAAAGCTAACAACGTCTCTTTTTCTTGTTCCGTCAAGCTTGCAATAATATTTTCCTCTGACTCAACCACTGATTTATTAAAATCTTCTATTAATTCAGCACCTTTAGGCAATACATATATATATTTTTGTCTCTCATTCTCTTTAGGAATTCTTCTTTCTATATATCCTTTTTTCTCTAACCCTTGAAGCATACTTGTAATGCTTGCTTCTGTACGTTGAAATGCTCGTGCCAAATCTTTCTGAATAATGCCACTGTCTTGATGTTCATAAATATAACCTATTATGGATCCTTGTTGAGAATTTAATCCTAACTTTTTTACTTTTTCATCAGAACTAAGTTTCATTTTTATCGCAATACTTCTTATTAATTGTGAATATGGTGTTTGTATAGAATATTTAAAATTAGTCATTCAAATTCCTCCTAAAATAAACTTTGAATTCTAACTATTTATAGTTTAACAATTAGAACTCAAAGTGTCAATATCTATTTTTATATTTATAATATTTCTTTCATTCTCTTTCTCAATGTTTCTACGTTTGTAAATGGAAACTCTTGTTTCTAGGATTTACTTACTAAACCATGCTTTACTAAGTAAATTAATACCTTCAGCAATCTCACTGTCAGTCATTCCACCAAAACCAAGGAAAACCATATTATTAGGATATTTATCCTTGCGTAACCAATATGTAGATACAGGAGAGACTATAACACCATATTCTTTAGCTTTTTCTATTATCTCTTCTTCAGATAATCCATTATTTAATTCTAGCAAGATATGCAAACCTGCATTTTTACCATGAATAATAACATTGTCTCCCATAAATCTATGAATAGAGTGGATTAACGTATCATGTCTTCTTTTGTTTAGAAGAGATATTTTACGCAGATGACTATCCCAATGTCCTAAATGCATAAACTGTTGAATTATTTTTTGCTCAACTATTGGAACTGAGGTTTGGTAGCTACTAAAAAAATTATCATATATTTCTAGTAATGATTGGGGTAATACCATATAATTCAATCGCAAGCTTGGGGACAAAGACTTTGAAAAAGTACCAATATATATAACACAACCTTTTGAATCAATACCTTGTATTGAAGGTATTGGCCTTGAATTGTAACGAAGTTCACTATCATAATCATCTTCAATTATAATTCCATTTTCTCTTCTTGCCCAATCTAATAATTGCAATCTTTTTTGAATTGGCATCACTGATCCAGTCGGAAATTGATGTGAGGGGGTTACATATACTATATTTGTGGAACTATTTTCTAATTCAGTAATATTTATTCCATCCTTGTCTAAGCTAATTGGAACAACATCATATCCGTTATTATTAAAAATCTTTCTTGCACCAATGTAGCCAGGATCTTCTAAAGCTACTTTAGAAAAATTGTTTCTGAACATCTGGCATAGTAAACTTAAACACTGTTCAAAGCCTGAAGTAATAATAATCTGTTCTGAGGTACATGAGACACCCCTTGACTTATTTAAATAAGTCATTATTTCTATTCGTAATTCTTTTTCGCCTTTACTGCTAGTATAGAATGTCATAACCTCAGCATCTATAGAGGCCAAGCATTTATTTGATATCCTTCTCCATAAGCGCAAAGGAAAATCAGAAGCATTTAACTTTCCATATTTGAAATTATACTTACAATTATTATCAGAATTCATCTTAGGTAAAGTAGTTTTTTTATATTTCTCAATATTGACAGAGTTATCTAGCTTTAACTTAGTGAGCAGCATACTATCTAGTTTCTCAACTATGAATCCGCTGCCTGCTTTACTTGTGACATATCCTTCAGAAGAAAGTTGTAGATAAGCACTTTCTACTGTATTTCTACTGACATTTAATGTTGTTGCAAGCGTTCGTGTTGAATATAGCTTACTGCCTTCCAAAAGCTGTCCTGAAATTATTTCTTCTTTTAACTGCTCATAAATTTGCAAATATAGTGGGACTCTTGAATCGTTATCTAGAACAATCATTTTTTTTAACACTCCCTTTATGAACTGTATCCTATAAAATAAAATTAATTGGCACTTTTGATGATTACACATCGATTGTATAATTGTTTTATAGAAAAGTCAATGTGCACAAATTAAAACTTTTAAAAATATTAAAATAATTAAATTTGTAGAATTACAGAGGAGGAATTTAAATGTTAAATGAAAAATTGCTTGAAGTTATATCACATGAAGGTGTAGTAGCTATAGTATCTTGTAGTAACAACGAGGCGCATGTAGTTAATACTTGGCATTCATTTCTTAATGTTACTGAAGATGATAGGATATTATTACCTGCAGGAGGCATGAGAAGAACTCAAAAAAACATAGAAGCAAATAATAAAGTTAAAGTTACTTTAGGTTCCAAAGAAGTTATGGGACATCAATATCCTGGAACAGGATTTTTAATAGAAGGAACTGCAAAATTCCTTGTAGAGGGTTCCGACTTTGATATGATGAAGAAAAAATTTCCTTTTTTAAGTAGAGTATTAGAAATAACAGTTGCATCTGCTAAGCAAACATTATAGTTATAATATAACTCAATTTTTGAAAAGAGTACTTTATATTAGTGAAAAAACTAAAAAAGTGCTCTTTTATGTTATTCATTCTTTATCCCTCATTTTCAGAAAGTTTCCCACGAGTTTTCCCTTGAAATTTATCCAAAACCCTAAAAGCATAATTCTTATAGCATGTACCTTCGTTCCTCAATCCGTGTACTGCATACTAATCGTTGGTATATAAAAAAGCCCCTACAACCCTTTATTTACAAAGGGTTATAGGAGCTTTGTGAGCCACGAAAGTATATATCTTATTTAAAATATCTATTTAAAAGACCTTGGAAGGCACTTCCATGTCTTGCTTCATCTTTACACATTTCATGTACAGTGTCATGTATAGCATCTAAATTTAATTTTTTAGCTAAAGTAGCTAAATCCTTCTTTCCTTGAGTTGCTCCATGTTCTGCTTCTACTCTCATTTGAAGGTTTTTCTTAGTATCTGCTTCAACTACTTCTCCTAATAATTCAGCAAATTTTGCTGCATGTTCTGCTTCTTCAAAAGCTATTCTCTTATAAGCTTCTGCTACTTCTGGATATCCCTCTCTGTCAGCTTGCCTGCTCATAGCTAGGTACATACCAACTTCTGTACATTCACCTGTAAAATTTGCTCTTAAACCTTCTATTACCTCAGGATTAACACCTTTTGCTACTCCTATTTTGTGCTCATCAGCCCAAACAAATTGAGATTCTACTTTCTCAATAAACTTATCACTTCCAACTCCGCATGTTGGGCACTTTTCTGGTGCAGTCTCTCCTTCGTGTATATATCCACATACTGTACAAACAAATTTTTTCATTTAATATTCCTCCAATTCAAATTTAATTATTTATATCTTGTTTTTTTATTTTCTTATCTACATTTATTATTATATAATAATTATTATTTGTTTGCAAGAGTTTTTTTATAATTTTTAATTATTATTTGTTATACATTTTCAACATCTATTTTTTCTACATGTTTTCCACTTTTGAATTTATTCAGATAAGAAAATATAAATGTAATAATAGGCGATATATAGCATAACACTGCATAAGGGGCATATGCCACAGTAGGAATTCCTGTAGTTACAAAAATAAATAATGAATTTACATTCCATGGTATAAGTGGTGCAATAATTGTTCCAGTGTCTATTATTGTTCTAGCTAAAATAGAATTCTTAATTCCCAATTCCTTATACTTGTCGGCTAAAAATTTTCCAGGCACTATTATACCAACGCTCTGATCACTAACCGCTGTCAATACACTACTTATAAATCCCGTCTTCAAAACAAGTTCTTCATTTGATTTAATTTTTATTGTGATCCTTTTGATTATAGGCATTATAAGACCTGTTCCTTGAAATATACTGCTTAAACTGACTGCACCTGCTATTATAAGTAATACCGATATCATAGACACGATACCCCCACTAACTAAAACTGAGTTTAATTCAACAGAACTAGTTGTTGATCTATACCCATTAAGCATGGCAGCAATAACATCATTAAAGTTTGCTTTCTGTAAACCAATAGATACAATTATTCCAGCAATTAATGCTATAGATACTGATTTTATCATCTTCATTCCTAGAAATGACATAATTATAATGCTTATAGGCAAAAGTAATAATAATGGAGAAATAATAAAATTTCCATGAATGGCTGAAATGAAATTATCTACATGGGAATTCGCAAGAGCTACACTATATTTTTTACCTATGAAATAATACAGCAAACCCGATATAAAATAAGTTGGTAATAATGTCTTTAAAATGGATATTAAAGCTTCTTTATAATTTATTCTTATGCTTTCAAGTGTAAGATTAAAAAGACTTGATATTGGGGAACATTTATCTGCCATAAAAGCTCCCGAAACCACAGCTCCTAAAAGAATAAAGTTCGGAATTCCAAATATCTTTGCTAATCCCAGTAGCGCAATTCCTACACTACTTATAACTCCAAATGCTGTACCCATAAATATTGAAACTATGGATGTAAGAATAAAAGCAGCAAATAGAAAATTCACACCTTTCATATATTTAAGTCCATAGTATAGCATAGTTGGTACAACTCCTGAGGACACCCATACAGAAATCATGGCACCAATTAATGCTATTAAAATAAATAACGATTTACATTCACAAAGTCCCTGTTTTATCATATTAAATAATTCAATTATGGAAAATCCGCTTTTTATAAATAGACACGAGGCAACAATTATGCTTACTAGAAAACCGTAAAATAAGAATATTTTTAATATGACACAGCTAATAATTGAAATAAGTGTAAATATTAAAATAATATAAGTATATTTTTCAGAGATTTTATTTTCACTCATACAGAACCCCTCTCGCTAAATTAAACTTTCAGAAATTTATCCATTTAATAAACCCTTCCAATATATTTCCCAAGAGGCTTGAAATTTTTGATTAAATCTTTCAATCCCTCCATACATTAATGCCACTAATAGCCCATCTAACAAAGTCAAAAAAGAAAGAGTAACTATTTCGGCCCTTGCTGAAAAAGCTTTTGTATTTAAAAATAATTCATTTAGCAAGTTTTCAAGTTCTAAAAAATATAATGTAAAATCTTGAATAACTTCTTCTCTCAAATGAACCGGAGGCATATAAGCCATACGTAATACAAATTTCATATTACATTCCTCATTATTTATATATCGTTCTTTAAATTCCAGAATAAGATTCTCTAAATAATTCTTTAAGTCAGGCTGATGCTCATCAAAAAACTGATGTAAAAAATTTCTTTCTTCATTAACAACTTCATGCATAACTGTAAGAAACAGTTCATCTTTGCTTTTAAAATGAGAATAAATTGATTGTTTTTTAATCCCAACTTTCTGAGCAATGTCCGAAAGTGAAGTACCATCATACCCCTTCTCAGTAAAATTTGATAATGCAGCTTTTTTAATTTCTGTAATAGTCACTTAATCATCTCCCTTACGACCGTTCGTAAATTAATTATATGGTAACTATTAGGGAAAGTCAAGTTTGAATGCAATCTACATTATAAAAGTGTTGCAATAATTTAATATTGAGACTCCTTTTAAAAAAGAATTTTATCCATCGTAAATTTATAGTACATCAACATAATATTGATATTGCAACGCAAAAATACCGTAAAATTCAAGTTTCTGAACAATACGGCATCAAATAATTATTCTTTTTTATAATTGTTATGATAGGATCAGTAATAAAAGATCCCTATATTTATTCATAATCTAGCACATTACAATAATTTTATATGGCGTGGTTTGGGCTGGTATACTCATTGTAGTAAAACCATAGACAACAATTAGATTGTGATTTGCAGGATTTTTAGTAAAAGCTTGATCATTTTTAAGTATTATCTTAGTACATGGTGAAATATTTAATCTTAATTTATTATCACTGCTCACCAACTGTCTGTTAAAATAGTCTACTTTCACTTTTTGATATTGTGTATCTCTTACCATAACGATTGCTCTAAATTGAGGCGAAAAAATCATAGGAGTTGGTGCATTTGCATCATAAAATCCGGTTACCATATCTCCTACTCCCACCATTACATGATCTACAAAATAAGTATCTGGTGACACCACGAAATTTACTAAGTCTCCATATCTATTTTGTACAGACACTAATTTGTAACATCCTAATTCTTCTCCATTGGGCTGTACCCAAAAGTCATCAATCATAGTAATTTTACCATGAAAAGATTGAAAATTTATCATTTTTTCACTCCTATTTAAACCCCTATCCTATTATAATTATGCATTTCAAAAACATTGTGTTACATTTACTATAAAAAATATCAGTGACACTACTCTTATTTTTTGAATACCAGAACAAGATTTTCTATGTGCTGCTTATCATGGCTGGGCACATAATGCTGAATTATATGTGGCTACAACTTATGGAGATTGGTGCAATCTTATTAAAAAAGACATCCAAAAGAACAAATTGGTTATATTAAAAATAAAAAACCAACAGTTAGTTTTACACTACTAACTGTTGGTCGGCTGTACCAATAAACTTGAATTCTCAAGGTAACCAAAATAAAGAGAATTCTTCATAATTTCCAATTCTCATATTTTATTATATATTTAGACACCTATATAATACTACTAAATTTCATTAAATATATCTTCTACAAATTTCTCAAAGTTTTCTCTTTGAGTATGATTATTATCTTGATATATTTTTTTTGAAGTTACTATACTATTTAATTCATATCCATCTAATGAGCTCATTTCTTGAAATTCATTATTTTCATACAAATCTCTTAAAGTTTCACCTATTTTCAAAAGGCTTTCATAATGCATTCCATTAGAAAAGCCTCTAATCATCGAATTATTCGCATATTCCATTGGAAAAAATAAGGATTTAGCCAACCATCCCTCATCTGCCATTCCCATCCTTGTAGTGTTTGTCAATACAAAATTTAAATATTCTGTAAAGTCTGTGAAGGCTCCTGTACAGGTTTTTATCCCAACAATAGGATACCATAATCCCTTTATTTTTCCACTATTAGTTCCTGATGATCTAAAATATGCTAAAGTTACTCTTTCTATTCCATAAATATATTTAATACTTACATCTATCAATCCAATCATCCTAAAAGGTTTGACAGAATATAAATTAGCTCTGAAGCTTTCCGGGTACATTTTTAATATCTCTATTGAATTTGGCATAATAAATACCTCCTCAATTTAATCCTATGCTTATTATGAAATAAAACCATATGATATTAGAACTAAAATTCCTAATCATATGGTCTATCTCCAATATCAATTTGTATTTTTAATTTTTTCAAGTTGTTTCTTTACTTCTTCAATGCTTTCATAATTCCCTTCGATATTCATTAACTTTTTTAAAAAAGTTTCTTCTTCTGAATTTAAATCAAGTTCTTCATACCAGGGTTTATCTTCTGTATCGGTTACTTCATATGACGAATAATATAGATGAATTAAAAAATCACCTATAAACCAATAATCTATATCTTTTACATATCTTTTATTATCGATTATTCTGGCTAGTCCAAAATCAATCAAGGCTATATCTTTGCTTTCTTTCAATATTACATTAGGAAGCCTAATATCACGGTGCACTATTCCATTATTATGCAATATATCCACTAGCTCTAAAAGCTGCCATCCAATTCTGTAAATCTCTTCTTTATTAAATTCATATTTGTCTATGACTAATAAATCTTGAAATACTTTTCCTTCAATATATTCTAATATATAGCCTTCTCTATCTTCATCATTAAATTTTGATATAAATTTAGGAAACTTTGGATTGTTTAAAGCTTTCAATATCTTCTCTTCATAAAATAACTTTTCTCTAGTATCCTCAAGCATAGCTTGTTTCAATTGTTTTATCACGCATTTCTCATATTTGTCATTCACTGCCAAATACGCAATTCCATATCTGCCTTCACCTATTATTTTTAAAATGGAATATCCATTTATCTTTTCTCCAGTTTTATAATATCTATCCATATCTCTAATCTTACGCTTGTTTCAAATAAGGTTATCGACTATCTGATTCACTGTATGATTCACTATATGGTCTACTATATGATTGATTTGATCTACTTTGAGATTTACTTGAGTTACTTCTTGATCTACTTCTTGATTTACTCGAACTACTTCTTGATTTACTCGAACTACTTCTTGATTTGCTCGAATTACTTCCTGATTCACTGCTAACTTTGTAATGACTGTGACCATTATATGATTCATCAACATAATAACTCATACATAACCCCTCTTTTGTATTTTTTAAGATCGCTATGATCTATTTTTATAGTTATATACTATGGGTTACCTAAACATTATGTTACTTATTTTAGAAATTAATTGTATCTTTTCCATTATTGTATTCTATTTGTATTATTTCTTCTGATATAACAGATATATTATCTATGTTAAATTTATCTGGTAACACTTTAATAGTATTAATTTTAAATTTAACTGCATCTTCAGCTTCTTCTATTGTTTTATATTCTTTTATGGGATTCCCTCCAGTAACTACAGGAGACGCATTTGAATCCTCATTGCTAGTATCCTTAGGTACAGCTTCTTCTTGTGTTGTACCTTTGTCATTTTTTACATTATCTGAGTTTTTAACATTTTCATTTGCTTGGATATTAGTCTCTGAATTTCTTAATTTTCCTTCCTTTTTATCCGATGAATTTTCATTAGCTTGTAATTTGTTGTTGTCATTAGTATTTTCTTGTAACTTATTTTTAGGAGAATTAGTGTCTATATTATCATGTTGTTCTATATTTTGACGTTCTTGTACACTATTATTACTTTCTTCATTATGATTATTGTTGCTTTGTTCTTTATTATGCAAATCTTTATTTTTATCATATGCATTTTGAGATATTTGTTTTGGTAAACTTCTATTTTGTTGCATAAAATTTTTAGCAGCACTAAAACATATAACAACCAAAAAACAAGCTGCAGCAATTTGCATATGTATTTTTCTTAAATGATATTTTTTTCTTTTAATTTAGCTATTTTCATTGAGTACATTATTGAGTATTCTTTTCTTCATTTCTTCATTCATAACAATTTTATTCAATTCTTCTTTATACTTCTTACTCAAAATCATACTCCTCCTTTAATACTTCCTTTAGCAGATTCCTTCCTCTACTCAATAGTGATCGTACCGTTGATTCTTTCTTATGTAGTATAAATGCAATTTCTACAGTATTATAATTCTCATAATAATATAAATGAATAATTTCTCTGTATTTTAGGGGAAGTTTCATCACTTCATTAAGAACACTGTTATCTTCATATTCATCATAATACGGCATTTCTACTATCTCTGCACGTCTTTTAAACCATGAAGATTTTAACTTATTTTTGCATATATTTCTAGTAACACAAACAAGCCAATACCTTTTATAATCCTCACTATTAAAATTGTCTATACTTTTAAACAGCTGCACAAAAACTTCCTGTACAACATCTTCTGCATCATGTACATTTTTCATATATGAATATGAAAGTCTTAACAACATGTCACCATAATTATCTAAATCCTTTGAGATAATTTCATCTGCGCACAATGAAACCTCATTCATTATAAATATCATACTTTCATTTTGCAGCACAAGATTAAGTAATAAATGTATCCTGCTGCAAAGTTAACTTCATTATCAAGCGTATCATATTTTTTATTTAACAAATACTCTCATAACCCTTTAGAAGTTGCTAGAAAAACAAATTAGGCTGTCGTACTATAGAGAACAGCACCAGAAAGTTGACTTATGCGCAGGCAGATGTTTCCAAAGCTAAAAGCACATATAAAAATTTTTTAGTGAGTCTTAGCGAAACATTTTAGAAAATCTTAGGAGCATTTATATGGTAAACACATTCTCAACGGTACTATGCAAAAAGTTAGCACGAAAATAAAATTCATGCTAACTTACTTAAATAACTTATTTTCTTTTTCTATGTTGTTGCTCACCAGCTGCAGGCAGGTCATTTACAATATTCTTAACATTTTTACCTCCTGCATTTTGCAGCGCATTGGATACTGCTTCTTTTATGCCCATAGAGGAGTAAGTTGCCCCAGACACAGAATCTACCTCTACAGTTTGCTTGCTAATAATGCTAGAAACTACCGTGCTATAAGCCCTGTCAAACCATTTAGCATCATCGTTGGTTTCTATAACCTTTACTTCTGTAATTTGCTCATTTTTTACAGTTACTTCAACTGTCATCTGACCCCTAAAGCCATTACCTGTTCCTTTATATACTCCATCTGCTATACCTTTTCCATCTCCATATCCTAAAGCGGTTTCCCCAGCTATTACAGTGGAACTTACTGCAGAATTATTACTTGCAGATAGACTAAATAAAGAATCTGTATTTATACCTTTATACACCACAAACACAAATGCCACTGCAGCCAATGATACCATTACTTTTTTTAGTATTTTGTTAACTGGAACAACTCCAAGAGTTAAAGTATTTTTTACAGGACAGGCAGCAACACATTCCATACAGTTTATGCATTGCAGAGATCTAACCTGAGCATAAGAAGCCACATCAATATTCATCGGACAAGTCCTATTACATTTATTACATCCTACACAAGTATTACTATTTCTTATAATAGTAAAAGGTCTTATACTACCTAATACTCCAAACTTTGCACCTTCAATACAAAGATAGTTACAGAAAGGTCTTTCAAAGAACATTGAAATGCCAAGAAATATAAATATTATAATCCATCCTGTTATAGCAACTGTTCTATCTCCAAGGAAAGTTGTAAAATTTGCGCGAGGGTCTAAACTCAAAAGATTAAAAATAAAATCTGCAGTAATTAATATAGTAACAAGCAACAAAATATATCTTGAAAAAGCGAGAACCTTTTTTAGTTTTGCTGGCATTATATGTTTTTTTATACCTAATCTTCTTCCAATACTCGCAAAAATATCCTGTAATGTACCAAAAGGACAAATCCACCCACAAAACACAGGTCCCATAATAATAGTAGCTCCTAATAAAATTGAATTCACCATAGGATAATTAGTAAAAAGGCCTATAACAGTTAAAAAAATTCCTGTGCTTTGTACAGCATAACGTATATATCGCATATTTTTCATCTTTGTTTTCATATTTAATTCCTCCCAAATCTTTTACTATTGTAACTCTCACAAGCTCTGTCGTCTTAATCTTATTTTAAAGGTGTAACCTTAAATAAAACTTAAATGACTTTAGTTTTATTTAAGGTTTATGAGCTAAGTTCATTTAAGCTTTATTAAAGGTTTGTTATGATATAATTAGATAAATACATACAAATGTTGAGGTGAATATGAAATGAGAATTTTAATAGTAGAGGATGAACTTCCTTTAGCTGAGGCTTTAGCACAAATATTAAAGAAAAATAATTATGTTGTTGATACTGCAAATGATGGAGAAATTGGGCTGGATAATGCCTTAAGCGATATCTACGACTTAATAATTTTAGATATTATGCTTCCTAAAAGGGATGGTATAAGCATTCTTAAAGAAATTAGAAAAGCTGGGCTATCTACTCCTGTAATACTTTTAACTGCAAGAGGAGAAATTTCTGATAAAGTAATTGGTCTGGACAGCGGTGCAGATGATTATCTGGCAAAGCCTTTTGCAAGCGAAGAACTGCTTGCTCGTATAAGAGCACTGTCAAGACGAAAAGGTGAAGTGGTGCTGGATAACTCTCTAAAATTTGGAGACTTGCAGCTTAACACCTCTACCTTAAAGTTAACTAAGGAAGATAAAGAAATTAAGCTTATACTTAAGGAAGCAGAGCTTTTATCACTTCTTATTACAAGAAAAAACTTAGCTACTTCAAAAGAGCTGATAATTGAAAAGGTATGGGGGTTTGACTCTGAGGCAGAACATAACCATGTAGAAGTTTATATTTCTTTTTTAAGGAAAAAACTAAATTACTTAAACTCTAAGGTTACTATTAATACCTTAAGAGGAGTTGGCTATATATTAGAATCAAACTAATGCAAATTAAATAGAAGGAAGGTTAGATATGTTTAAACAACTTAGAAACAAATTTCTAATGTTAAATTTAATTATTATTTCTATTATGATGGTAATTTCTTTCACAAGCATATATCTAATTACCTATAGAAGTGTTCATAATGATATAACCCTTGAGATGAATAGATTATTAGAAGCCAAGGGAAAACCAAATAAAGAACCAAAAAGATCTAATATAAATGGCAGTAATTCTAATGATGAAAAACATTCTTTTGAACGTTCAGCTTCTTTTATATTGATAATGAATAATAACAATAATCTGTTAAGTCATTCATCCACCTTTGATATGAATGAAGAATTTTATAAAACAGCAAGTGAAAAGGCTTTAAATTTAAAAGCAGACAGAGGCAGCTTTGAGCTTGATGATACTTATTGGGAGTTCATGCGTAAACCATCTTCAGAGGAGTCAGTGTATAAATTGATATTTTTAGATGTGACAGATCGATATAATTATCTAACAAATCTGATTTATACTTTTGCAGCTGTAGCTTTTATAATGTTAATTGTCATTTTCTTTATAAGCAGATTTTTTGCTAATAAAGCTATAAAACCTATTAAAGAAACCTTTGACAAACAAGAGCAGTTTATCGCAGATGCCTCTCATGAATTAAAAACACCACTTGCTGTTATAAATACTAATACCGATGTACTTTTAGCAAACAGTGAAGATACTATAAGCAATCAATCCAAATGGATTTACTATATAAAATCCGAGGTTCATAGAATGACTAAGTTAACTAATGATTTACTGTATCTTGCTCAGGCGGATAATTCAGATATAAGGCTTATTTCTACTGATTTTAACTTAAGTGAAGCTGTAGAAAATATTATTTTAACCATGGAGGCTTCTATTTTTGAAAGTAACCTTCTACTGGATTATGATATTACTCCTGAGATTATTTGTCACGGAAACAGTGAGAAGCTTAAGCAAGTTGTAATGATTTTACTAGACAATGCTTTGAAATATACCAACTCTCACGGTAAGATTTCTCTAGAATTAAAAAAATATAATAATAAGGCTGTAATGACATTTTCCAATACAGGAAAAGGAATACCTGAAAATGATATAAAGCATATTTTTGACCGTTTTTACCGAATAGATAAATCCCGTTCTAAAAACAGCGGCGGCTATGGGCTAGGTCTTGCTATAGCAAAATCCATAGTTGAGCAGCACAAAGGCAGAATATATGCAAAAAGTATTATAAATACTATAACTACTTTTACCGTTGAACTGCCTCTTGCAGTGAATAGATAAAATAGGTCTGGCTTTTATAGGTATCGCTTTTGGAAGCAGTAGCTTGCATTTTAAATTACGAATAATTTATTTATTCCTTACTTTACTATATCTTTTAAGTCTGATGCATTTAAATCAGTATCAAATTTAACGTCTATAAGCCCGTGAACTTGAAAAAGGTACAAATGTTACTTTTACTATTCCTCTTGAATAATAATTTATATAAATGAAAAAAAATGATATAATAAATAAAACAACGAGTAGTGTGGATCACGTAAATCCAGTTGATTCCACTGCTCGTTGTTTTTTTGTTTTATAAATACAATGTCTAAAATTAGGAGGAAATTATGCCAAAAATAAAGTTTCAAGATTTTATTTTTGCCATTATAATGGTAATAACAATGGTTTATTGTATGACCTTATACAATATGGTGCTGGAATCCGAACTAAATTATTCTACTTTTCTGAATGCATTTTTTGATATGTGGTATGAAGCCATTGTAGCTTTTCTGGCTCAAAAATTTGTTGCAGGTCCCATAGTCAAAAAATTAGTCTTTCGATCATTAAAGCCAGGTGTCGATAAACCCATTTTTATTACTGTTGTTATTGCTGGTTTTACTGTATCCATGATGGCTCCTATGATGACACTATTTGTAACTATTTTGCATAATGGATTCGTTAAAAATGTGCCACTTCTTTGGTTGCCAAAACTAGCTCTCAACTTTCCATTTGCTTTATGTATTCAAATATTCTATATAGGACCGTTGGTACGTTTTATATTCCGTACTATATTTAAAAATCAACTTTCAACTGCAAACTCACCATTAAAGGCAGTGCAAGAAATGTAATTATCAGCGTATGCCTACTGGCATTATAGATAAAGAGAGAGAAATAATTCTCTATTTTAATGATGAAACTATTTCTTTTGTGGTTCTAATCTTACCAATTCTAGGAAAGATATATTTACAAACATACTCATGTTCTTCTTTTGTTACTGCTGTCATTGCATCTTCTACAAAAATTTGATTATAACCGTGCTGATATGCTTCTCTTGCTGTAGTGTCTACACCAATGTTAGTAGAAATCCCACCTAATATAATAGTATCAATTCCTCTACGTCTTAATTGTAAATCTAGATCAGTTCCGTAAAAAGCCCCCCATTGTCTCTTTGTAATAATATGGGCATTCTTAGTATCTGCTATTTCAGGTACTAAGTTATCCCATCCTTCTGGATATTTCATTCCAGAAGCTTTTAAATCTGTTTTTGGTCTAACCATATCTTTACCGTCTATAGTAGAAACTCTTACAAGAACTATAAAAGCTCCTTTTTCACTAAACGCATTAACTAACTTGCTTGCATTTTGAATAACTTCTTCACTTGTATAAGGTGAAGGAGAAATTTCTCTAGCTGTAATTCCATTTTGTAAGTCTATAAGTACAAGAGCGCTTTTTTCTGCATTAATAAATTCATTTTCATTTAATTTTAAATTTTCCATATTTATATCTCCTTTTTAATTTTATTTTTATAGAATTAATTATTTAATACTTTTCATAAAAATTAGTCATCCAACAATCTACTAATATTATTAATTTAAACTGAATTTTCTATAAACTCTAAAGTAAACCCAAATCGCATTTATAAATAACAATGCACTTGTGATAAAAAAGACGTATTGCATCCCTAATATTCCTGCAACCTGACCTCCTAAGACTGATCCTCCAAATACCCCCAAATATCCTGCCGACATGTTGAAACCAAATACTCTACCAGTAAGAGAGGACGGCGTAATCTTTTTTAATATGATATTGACAGATGGGTTAAGCCCTGCAGATGCTAGTCCTAATAAAAAACGAAGTCCCATTAACTGCCAAGTATTTTTTACAAAAGCTTGTGGTATAAAAATGATCACCGCACCTATAAGGCATGTTAACATTACTTTATGAGCTCCTATCTTATCTGAAAGTTTTCCAAGTCTTGGAGCCGCCATTATATTTGCAAGACCCGAAGCTGAAAATGTAAGTCCAGCTAAAAGTGCAATATGTGAACTATTATTAGATAGCTGCTTAACGTATACTGTTACAATTGGCTCTACGGAATATAATGCTACTGATAATATAAAAAAGGTCACAAACATTGTAACAGTTAAACTTTTTTCTGGAACAGTGCTCCATATCTCTTTGATAGTAAGTACCTTTTTATCTTCTCTAATAAAGGATTCTTTTACAAATAGAAGCGTTGTAATAAAGGAAACTAAAAGCAAAGCTCCTGTTATAAAAAATACACTTTGCAGGCCTAATATCTCATCTATAAAACCACCAATAGTTGGACCAAGCAAAGAACCTGCGATACTAGCTGTTGAAAGTGTACCTAAAGCATATCCTGCATGTTCTTTATCTGTTTGAGTTGCAATCAACGCAGTACAAGCTGTGCTATAGCCAGTAATTACACCTTGAAGTAATCTTAAACCTATAAGTACATACACGTTTGGTGCAAACCCCATGCAGCCTATTGTTATTGCCATACCAAGGCTTGCTCTAAGTATCATTGGCTTTCGACCATATTTATCAGCTGCGCTCCCCCAGATTGGTGAAAAAACAGCTGAAATTATAAATGTGATACCAAAAGCAATTCCTGAAATTTTTGTAATTGTTGCTGTGTCTTGAACTCCAAGATGTTGTATATAGAGCGGTAATACTGGGGCAATCTGACTCATTCCTATAGCTGCCACAAATATTCCAAACCAGCATACTATTAAATTTTTCTTCCACATTTTCATAAATATACTCCTTTCTTTTGTATAACTCAATAAGTAATAAGATTTTTTTAATAATAATTAATCTATAGACAGTGCCATCAATACATATAAATACGTAATAAAATATTAATAAATAACAAGGCAATGATGAAGTATATATTATTTATTCTTCCTAGTTCATTATTCCTTATCTTCAATTTGATTATAAACTATATTTTGTAGTTTGTAAACTACAAAATATAGTTTGATAAATATAGTTTATAATGTTAAACTACTGTTATAAACAAACAAGCCAGATACTTAACCTATACGCAGGTATAGGTTTCCAAAGCTGAAGGCACATATAAAAACTTTTTAGTCAATCTTAGCAAAGCATTTTAGAAAATCTTAGAAGTTTTTATATGTTTGAGGTACGAGTTTATAAAAGCTTCTTAGATTTTCAAAATGCTGAGCTTTAGATTGGCAAAAAGTTTTTATCGTGCCGAAGCTTGGAAACATGTACCGGAGTATAAGTTAAGTATCG
>NZ_JAEEGC010000240.1 GCF_019207025.1 Clostridium thailandense
CTGGTATGGGTATCTATAGATCGTTAACTTTAAAGATTAACCAACTTGTCATTTTTGTATTTTATATGTGTTAAAAACACTGCTTCTTTCAATAAATATAGCAAATTGTATAAGTTCAGTTATAGAGTTAACTATCTATAATTGCAAAGTCTATGCAAGTACAATATAATAAATACTATTCGGGAGAATAGAAATATTTTCATATAAATAAATTATACGGGGGGATGGCAATGCTAAATATGGCGGTTATCGATCAGGTAGCAATCCTATTCATAATAATGGCTATAGGGATAATAGCAAGAAAGAAAAAAATATTAACTGATGAAGTAAAAAAGGGTGTAACAGACTTGATACTTAATATAACTTTACCGTTTATGATTATAGCATCCTTTAATCAGAAATTTTCAATGGATATGCTTGTTAACGCAGGGGCTATATTGATTTTTTCTACCAGTATTCATACTATTTCATATTTTATAAGTAAAATACTTTATTTTAAATCTACAGATGATAGAAAAAGTGTTTTGAGGTACCTTACAGTTTTCTCAAATGCTGCTTTTATGGGGTATCCAGTTCTTGAAGCTATGTATGGTAAAATAGGTGTATTTTATGCTTCTATATATTGCATACCAGTAAGAGTATTTATGTGGACATTAGGAGTGATGCTGTTTACAAGTAAAAAAGAGGGGAATTATTTAAAGCAGATATTTTTTAATCCTGGAATAATTGCTGTTATAATTGGATCTATACCATTTTCGCTATCAATTCAGTTTCCGATAATTATTTCTAACACTCTTAATATGATGGGAAACATGACTACTCCACTATCTATGCTAATGGTAGGTTCAATGATTGCAGATGCAGATATTAAAAAAATTTTTGAAGGTACAGTATTTTATGGAGCGTTTGTAAGACTTATAATGATACCTATTGTGGTACTTACAGTATTAAAATTAATAGGCATCAGAGGTGAACTTTTAGGAGTAACTGTAGTTTTAACAGCTATGCCGGCAGCTTCATTTACTGCAATCCTTGCAGGTAAGTTCCATGCAAATGAAGTGTTTGCTTCAAAGTGTGTTTTTGTATCAACACTGTTATCAATCGTTACAATTCCATTGATACTATTATTAATATAAGTGTCTACGGACGACACTTAACTTATACTCCGAGAGATATTATAGGATTCAAGACCAGA
>NZ_JAEEGC010000241.1 GCF_019207025.1 Clostridium thailandense
CTTTGATAACTCGCTGTGCTCAGTCGGACCAACTTATCAATTACCATTGATAAGTTGCTCGTTAAAAGTCATTTAGACTTTTAACCAATCAAATCTTCTAAGCTTTTTCAAAAATATGAGCTAAGACTTGTGGTAAAAGTATTTAAATGTGTCTTACAAAATGTAAATATATCCCTGCGTATAAGTTAAGTGTCTGGTGTGGCTATCTATAATAGTGTGACACTCTCCATTACTTTTTTTTGTATATTAAATAAAAATATTTTTTTGATGCTTCTACCAGGTCATAATTTCCTCCTGTTGAACTCCAGCTTACAGCTAATCCCAAAAATGCAGATGCAAAACAATATGATAAATCTTCAGGGGAAATATTGGCATCAATTTCCCCTGCTTCTTGTCCTTTACGCGTATATTCAATAACTATTTGTCGCAATCTTTTCAAATTAGGATCAAAATCATTTAACACAAAACTGAACATATGATTTTGCTGTTCCATATCAATTATAATTAAATTTTTTAATATATCTGCATTCAAATTTGCAATACCGCTTATATAAATTTGCTTTACTTTCCAACACTTACCAAGCCATGTCGTTTCTTTATCTATATCCTTTAAAGTATTTTCTATATTTTCATCAACTAAAGAAAAATGATCTAAAAGTAGAGTTTTTTTTGAATCATAGTGATAATAAAATGTCCTTTTTGTAATATTGCAGCTTTCACAAATTTCATTAATAGTCACATTTTTAAACCCATTTTTTTTGAAAAGTTCAATAGCTTTAACCAAAATTGTATGTTTTATATTTTCTATCACTTTTATCCCTCCGATGCTTATATGCTATTATATCATACTTGTTAAAACATATAAATTGCTATTTGTGAAAGTATTGACATAAAGTATACCGCAGTGTACAATTAAGGTATACCACGGTAACAAAAATTTCAACTTAATAAGAGAGAGGTGCTTTTTATGAAAGGTAAAGTTGATGCATTGTTTCAACCTATGAAAATAGGTACAATGGAAGTAAAAAACCGAATAGCAATGGCTCCAATGGGTTCACATGCAAAAAATCCTGATGGAAGTTTTAATCAACAAGGTGTGGATTTCTATGTTGCACGTGCTAAAGGCGGTGTAGGATTAATTGTGACAACAGGTATAGCATGCCAGAATAAACTAGACTCAATGCATGCTACATTGTCAACAGCAGGTGATGCTTATATAGAAGCTTCCAAAAAGCTTACCGACGAAGTCCATAAGTATGGTGCTAAAATTATAATTCAAATAGCAAATGGTGCTGGCAGAAATCGCAAAGAGGGTTTCTTTATAGATAATGACCCTATTTCTTCATCAGAAAATCCAAATGTCTGGCATCCTGAAATGATGCATCGTGCATTAACAACAGAAGAAGTTCAATTTCTTATACAATCTTATGCTGATGGTGCTTATGCTGTAAAACAGGCAGGCTTTGATGGGGTAGAAGTTCATGCGCTTCATGAAGGGTACTTAATGGACCAATTTTCTATGGAATGTACTAATCGTCGTACAGACCAATATGGAGGAAGTTTAGAGAACAGACTTCGTTATGCTACAGAAACAGTAAAAGCAATAAAAGAGAAATGTGGAAAAGATTTTCCTGTTTTGATAAGATATAGTGTTAAAAGTTATATGAAAGGATTTGGTACTGATAAAGGTGCCCTTCTTGGAGAAAAATTCGAAGAATTTGGCCGTGATTTAGAAGAGAGTGCTAAAATAGCAAAAATTCTTCAGGATGCTGGTTATGATGCTTTAGATGCAGACAATGGCACATATGAATCATGGTATTTTGCACACCCACCAGTATATATGCCGAAAGCATGTAACTTGGCAGATGCTCAATATATAAAACAGTTTGTTGATATTCCTGTTATATGTGCAGGCAAAATGGATGATCCTGAAATATCAGCCGAAGCTGTTGCAAGTGGAAGTATAGATGCTATTTCTGTTGGACGAGCGTTGCTTGCTGACCCTGAATGGGTAAATAAAGTACAAAGTGAAGATTTAGATGATATAAGACCTTGCATAGGATGTCACGCAGGATGTTTGGAAAGATTTTTCTCTGGAAAGTATACTTCATGTGCAGTTAATCCACAAGTTAACATGGAAAGAGAATATGAAATTAAGCCTGCTGATATTAAAAAGAATATTATGGTCATCGGCGGCGGTATAAGCGGTATGGAAGCTGCAAGAGTCAGCGCACTTAGAGGGCATAAAGTAGATTTATATGAACGCACAAATAGTCTTGGCGGTGTTTTCATTCCTGCTTCTTCTATGAGTTTTAAAGAAGAAGATAAAAAGTTAATAAGATGGTATGAGAAACAACTTAAAGATACTGGTGTGAATGTTCATATGAGCACAGAAGTAAATGAAAACGTTATTGAAGCTTCTAAGCCAGATTCTATTTTTGTAGCAACTGGTTCAACTGCAAGAAAACTAAATGTAGATGGAGCAAATTCAGAAAAAGTTATAACCGCAGTGGAAGCATTATTGGAGACAAAACCAATCGGTGATAAAGTGGTTATTATAGGCGGCGGACTTACTGGCGTTGAAATTGCGTATAGCCTAACAAAAGATAAAGGAAAACAAGTTGAAATACTTGAGATGCTTCCTGACATTTTACAAGTACAGGGCTTAAATGCAGCCAATAAAATGATGCTTCAAAATCTTATATCTTCTCATAATATTGGTGTTCATACTAATACAAAGGTTATCGCAATCACATCGAAAGGTGTACAGTTTGAAGAAAACGGTAAAACTGTTGAATTAGATGCCGATACAATTATTACAAGTATTGGATACATCAGTGATAGATTTTTATATGAAGCAATAAAAGATTGTGGTGCAGAAGTAAATTTGATTGGAGATTCATCAGAGGTATCTAATCTAATGGGAGCTATTTGGGATGCATATGAAATTGCTATGGCAATTTAAAAAAATATATAATAATTTTTTAGAATATAAGATACAAAAATGTTTCATTTTTCATCTGTCAAAAGATTTATCACTTAAAATGAATTGGACAGTTAAATTTTCATGGATTAGCTTATTGTGGGCGTCTATACATCAAAGTAGGAGAGGCAAATTGGAGAAAGGGTAAGTTTTATTTTATGGAGAAGAAATTATAGACAAGTATTTGTATAATTGAGAATTTATATTAGTAGCAAGTGAGTCGAGTGTGGAAAAAATTCCAAATTAGATTTCTTGTGAGAGAGGCTCACTTGCTAATTTCTTTGAATCTTCAGATTGCTTACAGCCAATCTTTAAATTTATCTAATTTATCTTTGAGCAGTTTCTTTTCATTTTTCTTTTGCCATTCGTTAAAACTTGCTAAGCCTATTAATATAAAACCAGATATTATTAAATAAGCCCACCAAGGTAAACTTCCCCAAAATGGTTTAGTCTGAATCAATATATTAAATGTCAAGGTCAATATTCCTACAAAGAAGTAACATCTTATTCTATATTGCATACCAACAATAATAGAAAATATAGAAAGTATTCCAAATATAATAGCAGTGTAGCTTGAATTCACAGCGATTAATAATCTTAAAGAAACCAGTCCCAATATAAGCCATTGAACCTTGTAAGCTATTTTTTTATCATTCTTCCATGCACTATTTATAATAAGTTCTGCTAGAAGCATCCAAGGCACGTAACAGGCTATACAATAGTAAAAAGAACTATGGGTCATATATTCTCCTATTAGTAGATAGTACGGTATCAGTGAAGATACTATAGATAATGAGAGAATAATACTTTTAATTAAATTATCAGATACTCTTTTTACTTGTGAACTTAATAAGTATATAAGTAGTAATCCAGGAATAAGTCTATATATTAAACTCATGTTACGAGCGTGTTCCCATATAATGGGGTACATAAGCAATGCAGCAGGGAAGTAGAAATCAATAAAGGTAAACTCTCGTTTTTTCATAATGTATAAATCCTTGGAGAGTAGTTCACCAGCGAACTTAAAGATAATTAATACTGCTACTAGGATTAGTATTGCAATAGTTTCGTGATTTGGAATTGTTAATCCATGAGTAAATCTATTAATGGCATATATTAAGGGGACTAACGAAATAAGATTAAACATAGACCAACTTCTTTTGTGAAGAACATATAATACTGTTACGGCAAGGATTACTACTTTTAATAATTCAGTAGTTCCAAAAGGATAAATAAGGTTGAATAGATATTGACTGCAAACTCCAAAAACTATGAAGTAATAAGAGATTCTATCTTTCCAGATTCCTTTTGAGAAAAACCATAGAATAAAGATAATATATGAAGTTAACACCATAATATTTTCTAAACCAATTGTAATATGGGTATTGAAAGACACTAAGGAACTCACAATAGGGGTAATGTTAAGTAAAATTAAATATAAGAAGGTTTTTATCTCAAATTCCTCTTTCATACTCTTCAGTAATAGGAATAATAACAAGCTTAAAATAATTGCTTCTAAGCCTAATTTTATATGCTTATTTCCAATCGCTGCTGATGCCATACACATATACATCATTACCAAGGAAGTTGCCATACTGCTTGTTTTTAAGTGTAGGGTATATTTATAATTATTTTTATAATATAAGAAAAAGAATATTATTGCTGATAGTATAAACATATAGATTCCAAACATATTTGAAGAATCTCTAAGGATCTTATATATGGGATATGACGTATTAATAAGTAAATATGAATAATATCCTGCCGCCATTAATAATAGTAATGCGGGGTAACTTAAAATTTTACGCTTATAAGATAGATAAGACATATTTATAAATAGCAGCATATATGATATTAAAAGTATAAGGTATTCACGTTTATAGCTTTGACTAAATATTAATAGTAATACAGCGAAAAAGGAAGTGATAATTGGAATATATTTTACTAACTCTTTTGATAACAGGCTTAATTTAGAATTATCCTTAATTTTATGATATAAGAGTATTAATAAACTACAATATAAGATCATTCCTAAAAAGAATATTTCCCTAGTATTTTTAATTTGCAATACTATAAACATCATGGTTACTGTATTTGCAACCATAGTAAACCACATAAATAATTTAGAATTTAGTTTGAAAGCATTAGCTGTATATAGGGCAGTACAAATAATGCTGCCTAGTATACCTAGGACATATCTACCGCCGCCATGAAAGGATAGCCATGATCCAAAGAGTTCAAAATAACCAGCAGATAATATAGAAATAGGTAAAAACAATGCTGATAAACTTAAAAATGCATATGCAGTTTTATGAATTTTAAGCACTTTCTCTGAAACAATACTCATTCCATAGAATAAGAAGCAAACCATAAATATGAGCATTGTTTTCATTAGGCTGCTCATAATATCCCAGGTGCTTGTTGCTAGGATTACACCTCCAAGTAAAAGAAGAATAACACCTACAATCATAATTATTGATATATTTCTTTCTCTTATTTGTTCTGGTGAAACTACAGGCTTAGGTTTTTGTGGTGATATATTATTTGATAATTGATGAGAGGGCTCCTGTATCAATTGTTGAGAATAATCATGGTCATATTCATCATATGCCTGCTTTATAGTATTAAAGGTGTCATCATTAATATAATTTAATTGCTTTAATTTAAGGGCTTCAGACTTAAAAGTTGCAGATCTTCTTTTATGATCATTCAAATTATCCATAGAATCATCCCCTTTTTAACATTATATTATTGGGTCAATGCTTTTTTTGCCGTAATTTTAAAGTCGTTATGACTTTGATGGATAAAACTTCTCTTATAATGTAATTTTACACTATAAGAGAAGTTTTGTAAATAGGTACACTTCTTGGAGTATTTTGGATAAAGGTTAGATTTGCAATATGCTTTCAACAAAATTCATAGTAATGTGATACCTTTGTCACAATTATGTAATAAATATTTTATAAAATATAATTATTAACAACAAAAATTTAAAAAAAGGTGGAATTTAATATGGATAATAGATTGTTAAATAAATTGAGAAATATAGCAATGATGGTGGAATGGAGAATATTAGATAAGTATATTTACGTTCCTAGAGTTAAAGTTAGGGTTAGACCTGAAGTAACAGAAACAGTTATAGATAAACAAGGCCGACACTTAACTTATGCTCCGGGATATATTTACATCCTTTCAGCACGATAAATACTTTTGACAAGTCTAAAGCCCATATTTTTAAAAAAGCTAAGAATCTTTGATAACTCGCTCTGCTCAAACAATCAAATCTTCTAAGCTTTTTCAAAAATATGAGCTAAGACTTGTATCAAAAGT
>NZ_JAEEGC010000242.1 GCF_019207025.1 Clostridium thailandense
ATCTTTAATTTAAAAGAAACTTCTACTTTCTGAGTATTTGAATAAGCGATGTTTTACACTCACAAAACAAGCCTAAAAAAATAAATTAGCTTTCTGACGTAAGGAAGAAAACTTACCTTCACTGTCCTATGTCCTATGTCCTTTGTCCTCTAGAAATATGTTTACATATTCCAATTATTACTAATAATTCTCATAGTATAAGTTAATTTTCTGGTGCGGGTATCTATAATCACCTCAATTTTAGTTTAAAACTTACAAAAGCATACTTTTTAATTTTTCAGGATCAACTGGATATCCAATTTCTCTAGCAGTATCCATCATAGTTTGTATATTCTCTAATGGAGTTTCTACCGGAAGGCTGCATCCTGACATAATTGTATATCCTTTAGGACTATCATATCCTTCAAGTACACAATTAATTACAGCATCCCTAACTTCTTTATGAGTACCAGCATACATAACATTGGAGGGATCCACATTACCAAGTATTTTCATCTTATCTCCTAAAGTTTTTTTGCATTTTGATAAACTTGCTATGTTATCCATACTAAAGCCGGCAGCTCCACAGGATGCTAAATCTCCAATATCAGGCCATATCTTTTCAGTATTTCCACATATATGAAGCACTGCAGCCTTTCCTCTGGACTGAATGAATTCAATTAATCTTTTTAGATAAGGTAAGCAAAATATTCTAAAATGTTTAGGGCTTATTATAGTGCAAGAAGCTAATGGTTCAGATATTGTAGGTGTAAGTCCTAAATCAATAATTACTTTGGAATATTCTATGCATGTTTGAAGGGAAATTTCACAAAGCTTATGTACAGCTTCCGGATTTTTAAAAAATAGCTTTGTCATTTTCTCTACACCAACTAAGAAGAAAGCATTAGAAAATGGACCTACTACTCCACCTGAACATGGAACTTCTTTGCCTAGAGCCTCAATTAAGTATTTCATTGCATCTACAAATACAGGAAGTCTCCCATCTTTAAAAGGATTTGCTACTTTCAATTTTTCGATATCTTCTAAATTATCTATAGCTGGCTTGGCTAAGTCTGCTGTATTATCCTCTGGCAAATCAAGCTTTGCCCCCATGGCCTCTGCCCAAACATATAAATCTGTAAAGACTCTAACCCCATCCATGCCGAATTTTTTATAAGCAGAAATTTGAGCTTCTGCAATAGTTTTTCCACTGGTATTAAAATCCGAAATTTTACATCCATGAATACGAGCTACTCCATTAGCTATATTAGGATTACAAGGCAGTCTATCAACTGCTTGTCCCTTATTTAATGCAATCGCTCTTTCCATTGGAGTCATTTGATCTATCATATTTTATGCCTCCTTTACCAAACTGTTATTTTTATTTACCAATTCTTTTGCAAATTTTGCAGCTTTTGAAGCATCTGTTGTATATCCGTCGGCGCCTATTTTAGTTGCATAGCTTTGAGAAATAGGTCCGCCACCAATCATAACCTTTACTTTATCTTTTAAACCTTCTTCTTTCAATATTTTTATAACCTCTGCCATTCCATCCATTGTAGTTGTCATAAGTGTTGACAGCACAATAATATCAGCACCAACTTCTTTAGCTTTATTTACAAAATTCCTAGGAGGTACATCCCTTCCCATATCTATAACTTCAAAGCCTTCTGTTTCCATCATTATTCTAACTAAATTTTTACCTATATCATGAGTATCTCCTTGCACAACACCAATTACAATTTTATGTTTACCATCTGTATCTTTGGTTTCCAAATGAGGCCTTAAAACATCTAATCCTGAATACATGGCATCTGAGCACATTAATAATTCAGGAATATAATATTCTTCTTCTTCATAAAGTACACCAGCTCTATTCATACCATCTGCCAAACCTTTATCAATAGCTTCATAAGCATTGATTCCTTTTTCAATACATTCCTTCGCAATCTCAACAGATTTTTCTTCTTCCATCTCAACTACGGCATCTGATAATCCTCTAAGTAAAGTCTCTCTTAAATCATTCATTTTTATCTTCCCTTCAATTAATTTATTTTATTTATATATTTTTAACTATAAGCTAAAAGATAACAGTTTTATGCTGTCAGCATTTATATGATATCCAAAGGCTCCTGCAATTACAATCTCCTCGATATCTTCTACACTTTATTTTAACATGAATTTACCAGTATACTTATTCATATTATTTATTAGGTCGGCTGCTTCTATTATGAAATATAATAAATAATGTCCAGTAATTTTAAAATTACTGGACATTATTATACTAACCTTTAATTAAGTCTTAAATTGTGCATTTAAGACTTAATTGTATACATAGCAATAGATTTACCAATTATTATCAATATAGTTTAATGTTTCTTAGGCGCTAAAATTAGAATCATATTGTTCCCCTCTAATCTAGCTGGTTTTTCAATTACACCTATCTCTCCCACCTTAGAGAGAAATATCTCAAAAACTTTATTTCCTACATTAGTGTAATTATTTTGTCTTCCTCTAAATCTAATTGATACCTTAACTTTATTATCACTTTGCAGAAATTTTCTAGCGTTATTTGCTTTAACTTCTATGTCATGCTCTTCAATACTTGGACTTAATCTTATTTCTTTAATATCAACAGTTTTTTGGTTTTTTCTATTTTCCTTTTCTTTTTTGCTTTGTTCGTAAAGGAATTTACTATAATCCATTATTTTACATACAGGTGGATCAGCTTTAGGCGAAATAGCTACCAAATCCTGATTTCTTTCTTCAGCCATTTTTAAAGCTTCTTTAGTGGAAATAATTATACTTTCCTCTCCGCCAACTAATCTAACCTCTTTTGCTCTAATATTCTCGTTTAAATTTAAATTTTTATTAATAATGCGACACCTCCAAATTTACTAAATAATATATAGTTATTATTTACGTTAATATATACTATTACTCTTTTAATAAAAAGTTTATAAAGTTTATATAGTTCAATTTTATCATACAAATTAAACTACTCTAATGTTATTGTAAAAATTATGATTTATTATAACGTTCATCCATACTATGTATACTTGTTTAATCCTAACATTATCTTATAAGAAAGTCTATATTTTTCTAATTTATTTATAAAGTTAACTTTATAAATAATATATATTAGAAATCTTACAATTAAAGTAATCCTATGATAAATCATAGTACTGCTTTAATTACAAGATTAAAAGACTAAATAAACTATAGCTTACTTAAAGCTTTAATAAGATGTTCTTCCTTATAAGGTTTTACTATAAATCCTTTTGCTCCAAGCATTATAGCCTTCTTTACCATTGTTTCTTGTCCCAATGCTGATATAATTATTACTACTGCATTAGAATTTAGTTTCTTTATTTGCTCAAGAGCTTGAACACCATCCATATCTGGCATCGTTATATCCATGGTTACAATCTCTGGTTTTAATGTTGCATATTTTTGAATAGCATCTAAACCATTTACAGCTTCTCCAATAACCTCATAACCATTTCTTTCAAGCATTGTTCTAAGAGATAACCTCATAAAAGCTGCATCATCAACAACAAGTACCTTTTTCATAAAATATTCCTCCTCCATTATAACAATAAATATCAAGGTCTAAAACATATTCTTAAAGTTTCTTTATAATTTTCTATAAATTAAAAACTATTTTACTTATGCGTAAAAATTTTAATTGATGATTTGTCACTTTATTTAACACTGCTTTTTTTTGTAGCAATTTTCTAAAAATATAAATATTAATTACTATTATATTATAGTAGGAAATCCAATGTCAATATTTGCAAAAGCAACTTTACCGCATTTTAACTAATTTTAGAAAAGTATATATATTTAATAATAGAATTTTGTTGAACTATGACATATAATAATGTTAATATAAACAAGTATACTAGATATTAAAGGATGTGACTAAACATGACTAAACAATTTTTTATTTTTAAAAATAATGAATTATTAATTAAGATTGAAAATAATCTTATATTTTTTCCTAATGAAAGTGATATAAATAATTTAAATATAAACTTAATAAATCTTGATTCTTTTATAATAGAAGATAAAAATGAATTTGTACTTTGTGAAATAAATGAACTAACGAATTTACCTAATAAGTTTAAGTTTTATAATTTTCGATCACTAATATCATTATTAGATAAATCTACATTTAATTTAGCTGCAAAAGCGCTTCATTTGGCCAGTTGGAATAAAACATATAAGTATTGTAATAAATGTGGCACTCTATTAAATGAAAAAGATGATGAAAGAGCAAAAATTTGCCCAGAATGCGGTTTTATAATTTACCCAAGAATATCTCCTGCGATTATAACTGCTGTTATTAAGGATAAAAAGTTATTACTTGCTCATAACACAAATTTTATTGACAATATGTACAGTGTAATTGCCGGTTTTGTAGAACCTGGTGAAACTTTTGAAGATTGTGTCGCTAGAGAAGTTTTTGAAGAAACAAGTATTAGAGTTAAAAATATCAAATATTTTGGAAGTCAACCTTGGCCCTTTCCCGATTCATTAATGGTAGCTTTCATATGTGAGTATGAAAGCGGCGAATTGAAAGTTGATGGTCTAGAAATTAGCGATGCAGATTGGTATGATATAAATAAACTACCATTTATACCTAAGGGAGGTAGTATAGCTAGAAAACTAATAGATTGGTTTGTTAGCAACTATAAAAACTAGAAGAAATGACAAATAGATTTTAGAAAATTAAAATCTATTTGCCATTAGCAAACACTCTAAAACCAGATATTTAAAGTGCCTATTTTTACAAAGAAAAAAGAATCCTATTTCTAAACTCCTCTAACTGCACTTAATTCTAGTTCTATTAATTTATTATATTCATCTTGCGTTATTACACTATTCAGCGTTCTCTTATCATATACATTATATTTCTCCATCAATGCTTTAATGTACTTATCTCTTTTTGCTTTCATATGTAACACTCCTCTTTAACAAATTGTTACAATTTGTTCTAAGTCTTAAAAATCAATACATAGTTTTGAGTATATCAAAAGAAATTACATAATTTCTTCTCAATACTTAAACTAAAATTATTGTTTTACATATTTTTTCTACTTATATTCACATTATACTACAATTATTTACATAATATCAACTTTTTTATACAATTCAGATATTATTTTTTAATCTTTATTACAAAATAATATTTTTATTATTTTAATATTTAAAGCCTGCATCCTAAATGGACACAGGCTCATATGCTATAATAAAATTCCAATGTAGAATAGAGGGTATTATTATTTTATGCTATAATAAAATAATTATTATAAAAGTTGTATAAAACCATTAAAACTAGTGATTATCTACAGTATTGATTATTATTCATATAAGTCAATTTTCGACCATGGATATTTAGAAAAATAAGCACT
>NZ_JAEEGC010000243.1 GCF_019207025.1 Clostridium thailandense
GTGATAATGACGTGAAGGTAACACCCGTTCCCATTCCGAACACGAAGGTTAAGCTTCATAGTGCCAATGGTACTGCAGAGGAGACTCTGTGGGAGAGTAGGTCGTTGCCAGGTAAAATATGGCCAGATAGCTCAGTCGGTAGAGCAGAGGACTGAAAATCCTCGTGTCCCTGGTTCGATTCCTGGTCTGGCCACCAAAACTCAGTTTGTTTAAAACTGGGTTTTTTATTTTTAAAAAATTAATTATTTTATAGAAAAACAACTAAAGGTATGTCATAATGAATAATGTTAATAGGTTTAAATAAAATATAAATTTAAGGAGAATAAATTTATGGAAAATAAAGTACTAGCAATTGTAAATGGTGTGGAGATAACAGAAAGTGATTTGGAATCAGCTATAATGAGATTTCCAAGAGAGAGACAGAGTTATTTAAATTCAGAAGACGGTAAAAAACAATTATTGGAAGAAATGATAGCATTTGAATTAGTTTATAATTATGCTAAGGATTCAGGTATAGAGGAAGAAAAAGAATATATTGAATTGTTAGAAAAAGCTAAAAAGGAGATATTGACTCAAACTGCAATATCTAAGGTGATGAATGAAGTAACTGTTACTGATGGAGAAGTAAGTGATTTTTATAAGGCGAATGAGCAAGCGTTTGTTGATCCAGAGATGGTAAGTGCTAAGCACATATTAGTTGAAACAAAAGAGAAAGCAGAAGAAGTAATAAGTGAAATCAATAGTGGGTTATTATTTGAAGATGCTGCTAAAAAATACTCTTCATGCCCATCAAATGCACAAGGTGGTAGCCTAGGAAGATTTTCAAGAGGACAAATGGTTCCAGAATTTGAAGAAGCGGCATTCGGACTTAATATAGGTGTGGTAAGTGAACCTGTAAAAACTCAATTTGGATATCATTTAATTAAGGTAGAAGAAAAAGTAGAAAGTGCAGTTAAAAAGCTTGATGAAGTAAAGGACACTATTAAAAATAATTTATTACAACAAAGACAAGCATTTAAATACTCACAATTAAACAATGAATTAAAAGAAAAATATACTGTAAAGATATTTTAATATATAAAGCATAGCTCTTGTGGCTATGCTTTATATATATCTAAATTATAGGAGAAAACAGATCTATTCTAATACAAGTTTATACTTAATTCATCAACAACTCCTAGCGTATCATTATAAGGATAATGGAGAAAAGTATATTAAATATAAAGAAATATATCGATAAGTTAACAAAACAGAAAAAATAGTAGATATGGTACCTTAAAGATGTGATAGAATAACACATGTCGCTTGAAGAAACGACAAAGCTTAACAAAAAGAATTAAAAAAGTTCTTGACAATGTTAAGCAGAGATGATAAACTATAATAGTCGCTTAAATGAAGCGGCGATGATCCTTGAAAATTAAAAAGAGGTTAAAATCTTAAAAAGCTTTTATTAAGTAAAGTAAACC
>NZ_JAEEGC010000244.1 GCF_019207025.1 Clostridium thailandense
CAAAATGACTTTGCTTTTATATAATCTATCGGCAGAAATAATAAAATTATTTTTAATTAATTTATGTGATTATGAAGTAAAATACCTATATAAATAAGCTACTTCCTTTGAATCGTTTTCAAAAATGAAAAATTAAATAGATGCTATGTTATTGGCATATTTATTGCTATATAGTAAAGTGAAGATCTTCAAATAAAAAATAGGGTTAATTATGTATTAGGAGGTACTAAATAATGTACGGTAAATTACAATCAGAATCAAATAAAGTTTACAAAATTGACGATGTCCCACTTAATAAGTTCCACATGAGAATTACAGCTCTTACTTTCGGTGCTAACTTTTCTGATGGATACTCACTTGGAATAATTGGTATTGTTTTAACATTAATTGGGCCACAAATGAAATTAAATTCAGTGTGGACAGGTTTGCTTGGAGCATCTGCCTTACTCGGCCTTTTCTTTGGAAGTTTGCTATTAGGAGGGCTCGCTGACAGAGTTGGGCGTCAAAAAATATTCATCACGAACTTTTTAATCGTTACTGTGTTCTCTTTCCTACAATTCTTTGTAAATAGTCCAGAAATGCTGTTTATAATAAGAATTTGTATAGGTTTGGCTTTAGGTGGAGACTATGCTGTTGGCTCTACTTTGCTTGCAGAGTTTGCACCAAAAAAATATCGTGGCTTATTAATGGGTTCATTGAATGTTTTATGGACATTCGGCTATGTTGCAGCAACATTTGTAGGTTACTATTTACAAAAATACGGAAATCCCGGTAGCAACTGGCGTTGGATGTTAGTAAGCGGTGCAATTCCAGCTGCTATCGTGCTTGTTCTTAGAATTGGAACCCCAGAATCACCTAGATGGTTAATAAGCAAAGGCCGCGCAGAAGAAGCTCGCAATATTGTAACAAAATATCTTGGAGCTAACGTTATTATTGATGAAACAGTCTCTCATGCGACCAACTATAAAACTTCAGATTTGTTTAAGAAAGATTTATTGAAACGCACACTATTTGGCGGTGTTTTCTATTTATGTAACGTATTGCCTTATTTTGCCATCTACACATTTTTACCAACTATTTTAGAGAGAATGAATTTTGGGGAGTGGAGTTTCACAGTTGACACAACACTTAATTTGTTCTTGCTTATAGGATCTATTGCTGGCTTGTGGATGATTGAAAAATTTACACGCAGAGGCTTTACGATTTATTCTTTCATAATCCTTGCGATTTCATTAGTTGTGTTAGTTTTATTGCCAGACAATGCGAAAGTTTTATCTCTCGTAATATTTAGCTTCTTTACCTTCGTTATGTCTGCTGCTTCAAATCTTACTTTGGTTTATCCTGCGGAAATCTTTCCAACAGAGGTTCGTGGTGCAGGTGTTGGTGTCGTAACTGCTATCAGTCGTATTGGTGCTGCACTAGGAACATTTGCTTTGCCAGTTGTTCAAGGTAAATGGGGTATTAATGTTGCCATGTATAGCATGGGAGCAGTGCTGTTAATTGGTGCAATTGCTTCAATTCTGTGGGCACCTGAAACGGGAAAACTGTCACTTGAAGATATTAGCCACTAAATCAAACATTTTCCAAAATTATATCTTTCATATGAAAAGATTATAAAGAAGGGTTTGAATGGATATTGAAGGTAGCAAAGCAAGGGTTAGAAGAAGCTAAGTTTCAGTTAGAAAATAGATATAAAACTGGAGATATGATAGAAGGGAACAAAGTACATTATATTCCTATTGCAGCAGATGGATGTGGGCACATAGGAGTATTTAATTTAGATAAAGAGGTGACAGAATTGGAACTATTTAAGGAAAAAATTAAGAAAGTAACATTAGGAGATATGAAAATCACTTTAGAAGAGTTTGTTGCGGTTTCAAGATACGGTGCAAAAGTTTCTTTTTCATCTTCCTACTCAGAAAAAGTAAGTAGATCAAGAGAATTAGTCGAAAAATTTCTAGATGAGAACAGAGTAATTTATGGCTTGACTACAGGCTTTGGAGACAACTGTAATAAAATCATCTCGCCAGAGGATGCAGTTGCCCTTCAGAAAAACATAATAAGATCTCATGCTTGTTCTGTAGGCGAACCTTTAGAAAAAGAAATTGTTAGAGGAATTTTATTAATGATGCTTCTAAATTTAGGGCAAGGGTATTCAGGTGTGCAACTTAGCACTTTAGAGATGATTGCTGAGCTATTAAATAATAATATAACGCCATTTTCTCCAGGACAAGGATCTGTTGGATACCTAGCGGTAGAGGCTCACATTAGTATGGTATTAATAGGTGAAGGAAAAGCTTGGTATAAAGGAGAGCTGCTAGAAAGCAGAAATGCATTATCAGCAGCTGGAATTGTACCAGTTGAACTAGGCTGCAAAGAAGGGCTTGCCTTGGTATCAGGAACAACTTCAGTTACAGCATTTGCAGCGCTAGCATTATATGATGCAATAAAGGCAGCAAAAACGGCGGATATAGTTGGAGCTATGAGTTTAGAAGCCTTAAGAGGTACTGTTAAAGCTTTCGATCCGAGATTGCAGTCCGTAAGACCACATGAAGAACAAGCAATGACCGCTAAAAATATTTTAAGAATACTGAATAAAAGTGAAATTGCTTTAAAATATAAAGATTACAGACTTCAGGATGCTCTTTCCTTGAGGTGTATACCACAGCTTCATGGGGCTGCTAAGAAAACCCTAAAGGATGCTGCAAAAACTATATTTATTGAAATGAACTCCTGTTGTGATAACCCTATTATATATCCTATTGATAATGATGGAATAGCATTAATGGGATGTAATGCAGATGGATCTTATGTAGGAATAGAAGCAGATTCCAGTTGCATTGCAATGACAGCTATTGCAAAAATGTCTGAAAGAAGAATAGATAGGCTTGTTAACCATCATGTAAGTGAGTTGCCAGCATTTTTGATAGAAAAATCAGGACTAAACAATGGTCTTATGATTCCTCAGTATACCGCTGCAGGGTTACTTGGAGAAATGAGGATATTGTCAACTTCATCAACAATAGATAATATTCCAACTTGTTGTAATCAAGAGGATTATGTGAGTATGAGTTATAATGCTTCATTAAAAGCATATAAGTGCTCAAAGCTTTTGGAGAATATACTTGCTATTGAACTTTTGAATGCTGCTCAAGCGCTAGAATTTTTGAAACCATTAAAGCCATCTCCAGCTACAGAAGCAGTATATAGCTTGATTAGAAAAGAAGTGCCTAAATTGGAAGAGGATAAGTACATTTATCCATTTATTAAGTATATACAGGAACAAATACATGAAGGAAATGTTTTGAAAGTAGTGGAAAAAGTTATAGGTGATTTGGAATTTTAGTAAAACACAGATTGTCTTTAGTATAGACATCCACGGCCGACACTTAACTTATGCTCCGGGATATATTGACATTAAAGACAATCTGCATTAATATGTAATAAAGTAA
>NZ_JAEEGC010000245.1 GCF_019207025.1 Clostridium thailandense
AGTTAAGTGTCGGCCGTGGGTGTCTATAGATAGACAAGGTAGACACTCAATTGTCCTCTCGGAAATAATACTTCGTATTATTTCAACTTTGTTCCATTCTCATCTTGAACTATTAAGTTTCTTTTCATAAGTCCACCTAAAGCATTCTTGAAATTATTTTTACTTACATGAAAAGCATCGTATATTTTTTCTGGTGAACTCTTATCATTAAAGGGCATAAAGTTATCATGAGCTTTTAAGTATTCTAAAATTGAGTCTTGAAGTTCAGTTCTCTCAATTTTACCAGATTTTCTCGGAGTAAGTCCTAATTTGCCGTCCTCATAGATCTTAAGCACAGTTAAATCCAACACATCTCCAGGGTTAATCTCAGAAAAGTATTCGTGTTTTAAAATGACTCCTCTATACATATTATCTACAGCTACCATGGCGCTTTTATTAGTTTGAAATCCATAAACAATACCTTTAACATGGTCCCCAGATGCATATTTATCAGTATCTTCTAAGTGTCTATCAATATCAGTAGTAGCCGCTATTCTTCCGGTTTTATCCAAATAAATATAAAATAAATAGAATTTGTTATTCTGCAATCCATAGAGTTTTTCTTTAAATGGCACTAATATATCTCGTTCTAGACCAAAGTCAACAAAGCTTCCAATTTTAGTGGTAGAAACTACTTTAAGATAAGCTAATTCTCCAACTGTAGCTAGAGGTCTCTTTAAGGTAGCAATTATTCTGTCCTTTGAATCTCTATAAATAAAAGCTTCAACCTCGTCGCCTATGTTAAGAGCTTTACCTAGTGCACTTTTGTTTGGAAGTAGTACATCATCACTAGTATTCCCTGTACCAGCATCTAAATAGTATCCAAAATCTGCTCTTCGTACAATCTTCAGTTTATTAAAGTCACCTATTTTTATCAAATTAATTACCTCACTTCATATGTGTTTTTAATTTTTCTTAGTATTTCTTATTTTAACACAGTTTAAAAATTTTGCGACACAAAATTTTTATGAGAGGACAATGGACAGAGGACAAACGCTGTCCTCTGTCCTCTAAAAAATGCTTCGCATTTTTCTTAAAAGGTGCTATAATACTTTGGTGAAAAGTGAGTGAGGTGTATAATTTAAAATGAGCAATATAGCAGGAAAAGGCTGTGAAATTTTAGTTCCAGAAGAAGAAAGAAAACCACTTCAAGAAATAGAGCGTAGTATTACTAAGAGATATAGAAAACATATTTGGTCAAAATTTGTTAAAGCGGTTAAAGACTTTAAATTAGTAGAAGATGGAGATAGGGTCGCAGTAGCAATTTCAGGAGGAAAGGATAGTATGCTTATGGCGAAGCTTTTTCAAGAGCTGAAACGTCATGGGCAGATGAATTTTGAGTTAGAATTCATTGCCATGGACCCAGGGTATCATCCAGATATAAAAAAGTTGTTAATTAGTAACTGTGAATATTTAAATATACCTATTCATATTTTTGAATCAGGAATTTTTGAGGTAGTAGATCGTATAGCACAGGATTATCCTTGTTATATGTGTGCAAGAATGCGTAGAGGATCTTTATACAATAAAGCTAAGGAATTAGGTTGTAACAAGCTTGCCTTAGGACATCATTTTAACGATGTCATTGAAACTACCTTATTAAATGTTTTGTATTCAGGGAACTTTAGGACAATGATGCCGAAATTAAAGTCTACTAACTTTGAAGGAATAGAACTTATAAGGCCGCTCTATTATATACATGAAGATTATATTAAAAAGTTCATTCAAAACAGCGGCATTTGGCCATTAAACTGTGCATGTATGGTAGCTGCTGAAAAAATAGGAAACAAGAGATACGAAATTAAGGATTTAATTGAATCTGTAAAAAAAGATTTTAAAGATGTAGAAAAATCTATCTTTAGATCTGCTCAAAATGTAAATATGAATTCTATTTTAGGGTGGCAGAAAGATGGAGAAAATTATTCATTTTTAGATGTATATGATGAAGAATAATTTTGGAGGAATTTATGCTGAAAATATGGGGAAAAATAATTAAGAATGGGAAAATCATAAGAGATGAAGTTGCAATCTCGGAGGTGCAGGGAAGTTATCAAGAAAACTTAAAGATATGCATAACAGAACTGTGTAATGTATTTGATATACCTAAACCTTATTGGCTGCCTAGTAATTTAGATGAATATAACAGAAGAGGAAAGACAATATTTAATCAACATAACTTTGTAGAAGAGTTAGATTTCGACAGATTTGTAATAGAGGAACTGGATGCAGAAAGGGATTAATACGACTAGTGAATAAATTTATGACTAAAAAATTTACTAAAAACTATTGTATAAATATAAAAATTGTTGTATAATAATTCAAGAATGAATTTTGAAGTATTATTCAATGATAAAAATTTAGGGGGAAATTAAAATGTTAAAAGGAAGTTTAAAGAAGTTATTGTCAATATCTTTAATTGTAGGTACAATGCTTACTCTTGGTGCTTGCGGAAACAAACAAGAGGCATCAAACAGTGGATCACAGGATAAAGCGCAATCACAAACTATGCAAAAGATACTGAAAAACAAGAAGCTTGTTCTTGGAACTAGTGCAGATTATCCACCATATGAATTCCATAAATCAGTTAATGGAAAAGACGAAATAGTAGGTTTTGATATTGAAATAGCAAAGCAAATAGCAAAAGATATGGGTGTGGAACTTGAAATAAAAGATATGAAATTTGATGGATTACTTGCAGCTCTAGATCAAGGAAATATTGATATTATCGTATCTGGAATGACTCCAACTGAAGAAAGAAAGAAGAATGTAGATTTTTCCAACATATATTACAAAGCAGTTCAAACTGTAGTTATAAGAACTGCGGATAAAGATAAGTTTAAATCAATAGCTGATTTAAAAGGAAAAAGAGTAGGTGTTCAAAAAGGAGCAATACAAGAAGAAATAGCAAAGAAACAAATGCCAGACTCTCAAGCTGTAGCACTTGGAAAAATATCAGATTTAGTAATGGCACTTCAGAACAACAGAGTTGATGCAGCTATAATAGAATCACCAGTTGCAACATCAAATGCTAATGCAAACAAAGATATAATGATATCACAAGATGTAAAACTTACAACTGACGATGCAGGTGCTGCTGTAGCTATCAAAAAAGGAAGTCAAGATGTAGTAGACGCTGTAAACAAAACATTAGATAAACTAGTTAAAGACAAGAGCATTGATAAATTTGTTACTGATGCAACTAATTCAGTAGAAGCAAAATAAATTACTATAATATAGACAATCAGCACAGAACATATACTATGAGAATTATTGGTAATGTTTGGAATGCGTGAATGTATCTTTAGAGGACAATTGAGAGAGGACAGTGAAGGTGAGTTTTCTTCCTTACGTCAGAAAACTAATTTGTTTTTTTAGGCTTGTTTTGCTAAAGCGAAACATCACTCATAAGCAGAGAGAACTCCTGTGAAACAAGAGAGCAGGAGTTTCTTTTAAATTAAAGATTTTTCGTAGCGCAGCGGAGAAAAATCCTCCTTCAATGTCCTATGTCAATTGTACTCTGTCCTCTAAAAGTATCTTAACTTTTTATCAATAAATATTTTTTATGGGTTAATTTTTGACTGTGTGTATCTATAACCAGGGGAGGATTTACATTGGATTTTAGTTTTTTATCTAAATATTATATGTTTTTTATAAATGGAGTTAAATATACCATATTTCTAGCATTCTTCGCAGTTTTAATTGGTGTAGTGCTTGGAATTTTCTTAGCTCTGATGAGATTATCAAAGAAAAAGATTTTAAATGTAATAGCAGCTGCTTATATAGAATTTATAAGAGGAACACCAATTCTTGTACAATTATATATTGTATTTTATGGTCTTCCACATGTTGGCGTTAACCTGCCGGATTTTATTGCCGGTATTGTGGCTTTATCCGTTAACAGTGGTGCATATGTAGCAGAAATAATACGTGCTGGAATACAAGCTGTAGATAAAGGTCAAATGGAAGCAGCAAGATCTATCGGTATGACTCAGGGAATGGCTATGAGATATATAATTATACCTCAAGCTATTAAAAATATTCTACCTGCACTAGGTAATGAGTTTATAACTGTAATTAAGGAATCTTCAATAGCATCAATAATAGGTATACATGAACTTATGTATAATGCTGATACTGTAAGAGGTAATATATTTAAGCCTTTTGAACCTTTAATTGCAGCAGCTATATTATACTTTTTAATGACATTTACACTTTCTAAGATAGTAGGTTCCTTTGAAAGGAGAATGAAAACAAGTGATTAAGGTAAAAGATTTGCATAAAAAGTTTGGTAAATTACATGTTCTTAAAGGAATAAACATAGGAATAGACCAAGGTGAAGTTGTCGTTGTTATAGGACCTAGTGGTTCCGGGAAAAGTACATTTTTAAGATGCCTTAACTTACTAGAAGAACCAACAGAGGGCGAAATCATATTTGAAGGAATATCAATAACGGACAAAGGCACTGATATAAATAAATTAAGACAAAAAATGGGTATGGTTTTCCAACAATTTAACCTGTTTCCTCATTTAAGTGTATTGGATAACATTACTATAGGACCTAAAAAACTAAAAGGTATGTCTGATGAAGAAGCTAAAAAGGTTGCGTTTGACTTATTAAAAAGAATAGGTCTTGATGATAAGGCAAGCAGTTATCCAGGACAATTATCTGGAGGTCAAAAGCAAAGAATAGCTATAGCTAGAGCTCTTGCTATGGCTCCAGATGTAATGTTATTCGATGAGCCAACTTCAGCACTTGACCCAGAAATGGTTGGAGAAGTTCTTGATGTTATGAAAGAACTTGCAGCAGAAGGTATGACAATGGTTGTTGTTACTCACGAAATGGGCTTTGCAAGGGAAGTTGGAGACAGAGTGCTATTCATGGATCAAGGGAATATAATAGAAGAAAACGTACCAGAGGAATTATTCAAAAATCCTCAACATTCAAGAACTAAGGATTTCTTAGCAAAAGTATTATAAAAACACTAAGGACTGTTGTGCTATATAAACATCTATGGCCGAAAGTTAACTTACACTCCGGGATATGTTCCCAAGCTTCGACACTATAAAAACTTTTTGCCAATCTAAAGCTCAGTATTTTGAAAATCTAAGAAACTTTTATAAACTCGTACCTCAAACATATAAAGGTTTCTAAGATTGTCTAAAATACTGAGCTAAGATTGACTAAAAAGTTTTTATATGTGTTTTCAGCTTTGGGAACATATCCCTACGTGTAAGTTAACTTTCTGGTCTAGTTGTTTATGTAGTGTAACAGTTCTTTTTTTTATGCATATGAATTGTAAGGATATTCAAGTATGATAATCTTATTAATAGATAATTTGACAAAATAAATTATTTAGCATATAAATTAAATATGCTAAATAATTTATTTTGTCAAATTATCTATTAATAAGATTATCATACTTGAATATCCTTACAATTCATATGCATAAAAAAAAGAACTGTTACACTACATAAACAACTAGACCAGAAAGTTAAC
>NZ_JAEEGC010000246.1 GCF_019207025.1 Clostridium thailandense
CATAATTATGAAGTGTTCTTTGTTTTTTTTGTAATTATATATAAATTTTAATAAATGCTTAAAAAAATTAAAGATATAGCATTAAAGCTGTTATACTTTGTCTCTTAAGTCCTTGTAAACTTACAATAGAAGTGTTATAATTTATGATAATATTGTGAAATATTTATTCAATTCACACAAAAAATACATTTACTTGATATACTGCAGAGAATCTTTTAAAATGAGAGGAGGATTATTGAACTATTTCATAGATTGAGGTTCAATAAAAAATTATGATAGACGAGAAAAAAATTAGAGATGCAGTTAAGATGATTATAGAAGCTATAGGAGAAGACCCAGATAGGGAAGGTTTAATCGAAACTCCAGATAGAATTGCTAGGATGTATAAAGAAATTTTTGTTGGAATAAATGAGAATCCTAGTGAACATTTAAAGAAGACTTTTACTGTAGAGAGTGATGGTATAATATTAGAAAAAGATATACAATTCTATTCCATGTGCGAACATCATTTTGTTCCATTCTATGGAAAGGTTCACATAGCATATATAGCTAATGGAAAGGTTGCAGGACTAAGTAAATTAGCAAGAACTGTAGAGGTGTTTGCTAAGAGACCTCAACTTCAGGAGAGAATGTGTTTACAAATAGCTGAGTCAATCATGGAATATTTAGGTGCATTAGGTGTTATGGTAGTGATAGAAGCAGAACATATGTGTATGACAATGAGAGGTGTAAAAAAGCCTGGAAGTAGGACTGTGACTACAGTAGTTAGAGGATGTTTTGAAAAGGATTCAAAGCTTAAAGATGAAGTATATAGAATGATTAAAGTTTAACAGGGGGCTGCAAAATTATTGAATAAAGTTAATGCTATACTAAACAACTACAAGTTTAAAGAATATTTAATTAAAAACCAAGAATGTGAAAAGGATAGAGTGTTTTGCCGACATAATTTGGAGCATTTTATGGATGTAGCTAGAATAGCTTATATAATGGTATTAGAAAACAATATCGATATAGAAAAGGAAATAATATATAGTGCAGCTTTATTACATGATATAGGTAGATGGAAGCAATATATAGAAAGTATACCACACGAAAAAGCTAGTTATGAATTAGCTAATGATATATTAAGTGAATGTAATTATATGCAAGAGGAAAAAGCAATAATTCTAGATGCTATTTTAAACCATAGAAACGAAAAAAATGAAAAAGGAACTTTTAACTATATCTTTTATTTAAGTGATAAACTTTCAAGAGGATGTTTTAGTTGTAAAGTTCAAAATGAGTGTAAGTGGAAAAAAGAAAAGAAAAATTTGAAGATAATTTACTAGAAATAATAATTTAGTTTAATTGCTTAAGTTATACTTTACTCCTACTTGTATAAGTAGGAGTTTTTTTGATTTGCTACTATTAAATTATATAGGAGAATAAAAATATGGATAAAATTTATGTAAAAGATTTAGAAGTTTATGCTTTTCATGGAGTTAATCAACAAGAAAAGGATATGGGACAGCGATTCCTAATATCTCTGGAGTTATCTGTGAATTTAAATGCGCCCGGAGAAAGTGACGATTTAACTCAAACGGTAAATTATGCTCAGCTTTGTTATGATGTTGAAAAAAAATTTAATGAGGATAAATTTGATCTAATTGAGAAGGCTGCAGAGGAGTTAGCAAAATTTATACTTTTAAATTATGAATTAGTCGAAGGTGTAAAAGTTAAGTTAAAAAAGCCTTGGGCACCGATTGGAAAGCCTTTAGATCATGTTGCAGTAGAAATTGAAAGATCATGGCATACTTCCTATATTGCTATCGGGTCTAATATGGGAGATAAAGAATCTAATTTAAATTCTGCTATTGAACTTATAAATAGCTCGGATAGCATAAAGGTAGTGAAAATCTCTAAATTTTATGAAACAGAGCCAGTTGGATATTTAGACCAAGATAGTTTTTTGAATGGAGCACTTGAGGTGAAAACACTTTTAACTCCTAGTAAATTAATAAAATTTTTATTAGAAAAAGAAAAAGATTTAAAGCGTGAAAGAATGATAAAATGGGGTCCGAGGACTATAGATCTAGATATAATACTCTATGATAATTTGATAACATGTGATGAAGACATTATAATCCCACATCCAAGAATGCATGAAAGATTATTTGTTTTAAAGCCTTTATCTGATATAGCGCCATATATTATGCATCCAATATTAAATAAAAGAATTGTTGAATTAATGAATAAAATTTCTGAAAATAAGGAATTATAGTATTGTAATGTGTAATAACAAATAAACCTTACCTAGAGTGTCTATAGCAAAAATAGTGAGTATTATCTAGAAATATATAAGAAAATAGATGATAATTTCAAATTATGACTTTTTGATGTAGACACTAATATTTATTAAATGATATTATATTACATGTCGCCTGAAGAAACGACAAAGCTTAACAAAAAGAATTAAAAAAGTTCTTGACAATGTTAAGCAGGTATGGTAAACTATGATAGTCGCTTAAATGAAGCGGTGATGATCCTTGAAAATTAAAC
>NZ_JAEEGC010000247.1 GCF_019207025.1 Clostridium thailandense
GAGGATGTAATTATGGATCATCAAAAAGAATCATTAGCCGTAGAGCAACTTCATCAAGCTAGTTTAAAAATACTTGCTGAAATCGGGGTTAAGTTTGGAAGTGAAAGAGCAAATAAGGTCTTTAGAGAACATGGCTTTAGACAAGAAAATGGAAGAACATACTTTACCGAGGAAGAAATCAACAAATATTTGAACATGGCAACAAAAGAATTCACTGTTTATGGTAGAGATGAAAACTACTTTATAAACGTAAATACAGAAGAGGTAAATTATACTCCAGGATATGGATCACCAAGGATAACTAATGCTGATGGAAGTGTTAGAGAAGCCTTATTTGATGATTTTCTAAAGATGGCTAATTTAGTTCATATGGAAAAATCATTCAAGATAAATGGGGGTATTCTTGTTCAACCGTATGATATAGATCCTGAAATAAGTATACCAGCTATGGTATATGCTTCAATGAAACGTTCTTCAAAAGTAATCTATGGTATTCAAGGAGTTAGAAAAGATCAGATAGATATATTTAATATGTTAGAAATCCTATTTGGAGGTAAAGAAGAATTAAGAAAAAAAGCTAGATATATAACATTCATAACAGCTACTAGTCCTCTTAGAGTAGAGTCAAGTGCAATAGATACATTATTTCAAGGCTGCGAATACAATCAACCTATTGCTATTTGTTCAGCTTGTATGCCAGGTGCAACTTCGCCTGTTACGCTAGCAGGTTCCATTGCAATGTGTAATGCTGAAATACTAAGTTGTATAGTGTTAACTCAACTTGTAAATCCAGGGAACCCTGTAATACATGAGTTCTCATGTTATGGTTCAAATGTTCAAACAGGAAATGCATCTATAGGTTCACCAGAGCTTATCAAAGCTGGCAGATATGGGTCACTGCTTGCTAAAAAATATGGATTAGCTTGCAGAAGCGGCGGAGCTTTATCTGATGCAAAAGGCGTTACTGCTCAAGCTGGAGTTGAAACAGCTATGTGCTTATTCCATACTAATTTGTATAAAGGAAACATGGCTATGCACTCAGCTGGTATTTTAGACTCTTTTGCAACAATGAGTTATGAAAAATTAATGCTAGATTTTGAAGTAATAGATAGATGTGGTAATTATTTTGAAGACATTGAAATAAGTGAAAATACTTTGGCTTTTGAAACATTGAAAGATGCTTACCATAAGTTCTGGATCATTTATAGTCATAACTGCTAAAGCATTGTTATCTACAATTATCATCTTGACATGACGTTCTTCATC
>NZ_JAEEGC010000248.1 GCF_019207025.1 Clostridium thailandense
CTTTGATAACTCGCTCTGCTCAGTCGGACCAACTTATCAATTACCATTGATAAGTTGCTCGTTAAAAGTCATTTAGACTTTTAACCAATCAAATCTTCTAAGCTTTTTCAAAAATATGAGCTAAGACTTGTATCAAAAGTATTTAAATGTGTCTTCCAGAATGTAAATATATCCCTGCGTATAAGTTAAGTGTCTAGAGTGGTTATCTAAATACCTATAATCGACACTTAACTTATAATATGAGAATTACTGGTGATGTTTAAAAAATATTTAACTAAAATTTTACTAAAATATTATTTGATTTCTATTGAAATTTTACTAATGTTTTAGTAAAATGAAACTATAGAGATGATTTAAATTTGAACTTTATTACAAATGGAGTATATTTTAAGGGTGGAGGGTTAGTAGAAATATGGTTAATGAACTAATACTTGATTTTGAAAAGGTTTTTGGAAGTAAGGAAGGGGCTGCGGCTTATTTTGCTCCAGGCAGAGTAAACTTGATAGGAGAACATACAGACTATAATGGAGGACACGTATTTCCTTGTGCACTAACCTTTGGAACTTATGCCATTGCTAGAAAACGAGAAGATAAGTTGATACGTTTATATTCAAATAATTTTAAGCAATTAGGAATAATTGAATTTAGTTTAGATAGTTTAACTAATGAAAAAAAACATGACTGGGCGAACTATCCCAAAGGAGTAGTATGGGCTTTTGAGCAGGAAAAATTTGAGGTAAATAGCGGATTTGAGATACTATTTTACGGAAATATACCAAATGGTGCTGGACTTTCATCTTCAGCATCTATAGAACTTGTTACTTCGGTAATAATAAAAGATATGTTTAATTTTGATTTAGATATGATCAAAATGGTTCAAATAAGTAAAATGGCAGAAAACAAATTTATAGGAGTAAATTGTGGAATAATGGATCAGTTTGCTATAGGTATGGGAAAAGAAAACTGTGCTATTTTACTAGATACTAATACCTTAAAGTATGATTATGCAAGAATAGAGTTAAATGATGCATCCATAGTTATTGCGAATACAAATAAAAGACGTGGACTTGCTGATTCAAAGTATAATGAAAGAAGAACTCAATGCGAAGAAGCTCTACAAGATTTAGCAAGTGAACTTGGCATTAAGACCTTAGGGGAGCTAACAGAAGAAGAATTTGAAAAATATGAGTATCTAATTAAGAGCAGCGTGAATATAAAGAGAGCAAAACATGCAGTTTATGAAAATCAAAGAACAATAAAGGCTGTTAAAGCACTAAAAGAAAATGATCTTGAAACTTTTGGTTTACTAATGAATGCTTCACATGTTTCCTTGAGAGATGACTATGAGGTTACAGGTATAGAACTTGATACATTAGTAGAGCTTGCATGGAAACAGAAGGGAGTTATAGGTTCACGAATGACTGGAGCAGGTTTTGGTGGATGTACAGTTAGTATAGTAAAAAATGATTGTATAGATGATTTTATAAAAAACCTAGGAAAAGCTTATGTTGAAGAAATAGGTTATGAAGCAAGTTTTTATATTGCAAAGGTTGGAGATGGAGCAAGAAAATTAAATTAAAAAGAAAGGAAGATTAACAATGAGTGTTTTAGTATGTGGAGGAGCAGGTTATATTGGCTCACATTGTGTATATGAATTAATTAATAGAGGAGAAAAGGTTGTTGTAGTTGATAACTTACAAACTGGTCATGAACAAGCAGTCCATCCGGAGGCAAGGTTCTATAAAGGGGATATAAGAGATCTTGAATTTTTAAACAAGGTATTTAAAGAAAATGAAATAGATTCAGTAATACATTTTGCTGCTAATTCATTAGTAGGTGAAAGTATGCAGCTTCCATTTAAATATTATGATAATAATGTACATGGTACACAGGTATTACTTGAAGCGATGGTTCACAATGATGTTAAAAAAATAGTTTTTTCATCCACTGCAGCAGTATATGGAGAGCCAGAATGTGTTCCAATATCAGAAAATGATAGAACCAGACCAACTAATACCTATGGAGAAACAAAGTTGTCTATGGAAAAGATGATGAAATGGACAGATAAAGCCTATGGAGTTAAATATATAGCACTTCGTTACTTTAATGTAGCAGGAGCTCATGAAAATGGATTAATTGGAGAGGATCATAATCCAGAAACTCATTTAATTCCGCTTATACTACAGGTTCCACTAGGGAAGCGTGAAAAAATAATGATCTATGGAGATGACTATCCAACAAAGGATGGGACATGTGTTAGAGACTATATACATGTTATGGATTTAATAGATGCACATATTTTAGCATTAAGCAAACTTAGAGAAGGATACGACAGCGATGTATTCAATTTAGGAAACGGCAGCGGATTTTCAGTTAAAGAAATGATTGATGCAGCAAGAAAAGTAGCAGGACATGAAATTCCAGCAGAAATTGAAGAAAGACGAGCAGGTGATCCAGCAGTTTTAGTAGCTGCTAGTAAAAAGGCAAGAAAAATACTTGGATGGGCACCTAAATATACAAATGTAGAAGATATAATTGGATCTGCATGGAAATTCCATAGTACTCATAGGGATGGGTTTAAGTAACAGTAACAAATTATTAAGATAGAAGAACGGGGGATTAATAATGGAGATAAATATTTCTTATGAAATAGAAAGATTGCTTCAATATGGTTTAAGTAAGAAATTAATTGATGATGTAGATTTAGTATATACTAGAAATAGAATATTAGAAGTTTTAAGAATTGATGATGTGGAAGTAGCAGTTGCAAAGGAAGAATTGTTAGAATCCCCTGATTCAATACTTAGTAATATATTAGGATGGTGTTTGGAAAAAGGTGTTTTAGAAGAAGATGGAGTAGTATATAAGGATTTACTGGATACAAAAATCATGGGATGCTTGATTCCAAGACCATCTGAAGTTATTTCAAAGTTTAATGAGCTCTATCTCGAAGATAAAAAGAAAGCTACAGATTATTATTACGATTTAAGCAGATATTCTAACTATATTAGAACAGAAAGAATAAAAAAAGATTTAAGTTGGAAAATTGCTACTGAATATGGATATATAGATATAACAATAAATCTATCTAAACCAGAAAAAGATCCTAAAGCTATTGCGGCAGCAAGAAATATGGCGAATAGTTCATACCCAAAATGTCTATTATGTAAAGAAAATGAAGGCTATGCAGGAAGGATAAATCATCCAGCTAGACAAAATCATAGGGTTATACCTGTAACTCTTAATAATGAAAAATGGTTTTTCCAGTATTCACCTTATGTATACTATAATGAACATTGTATAGTATTCAAAGGTGAGCATAAACCTATGAAGATTTCAAAGGAAACCTTTATGAGATTACTAGACTTTACTCAAAAATTTCCACATTATTTTATAGGTTCCAATGCAGATTTGCCAATAGTAGGAGGTTCTATTTTATCTCATGATCATTTTCAGGGAGGTAATTATGAATTCGCTATGGCGAAGGCTAAAGTAGAGAAGGAGTTTAACATAGATGGATTTTCCGATGTAAAAGTTGGAAGAGTTAAATGGCCTATGTCTGTTATAAGATTAGAGGGTGAGAATAAGGAATCTTTAATAGAGGCAGCATACCATGTATATATAAAGTGGCAGGATTATTCAGATGAAACTGTTGATGTTTTATCAAATACCGATGGAGTGTTGCATAATACTATAACACCTATTGCTAGGATGAGGGATGAAAAATTTCAGCTTGATTTGGTACTTAGGAATAACAGAACTACTGAAGAACATCCAGAAGGTATATTTCATCCACATAGAGAATTACATCATATAAAGAAAGAAAATATAGGCCTCATAGAAGTTATGGGTTTAGCAGTTTTACCAGCGAGATTAAAAACTGAACTCAAAGATTTAGAACACTATTTAATTAGTAAAGAGAATATACATGATGAAGAAGAGTTAAGCAAACACAAAGAATGGTGTGAAGAAATTATAAAGCAATACGAAAATATAAATAGCGAAAATGTAAGAAAAATATTGCAAAAAGAAGTAGGAATCAAGTTTACTAGAGTGCTTGAGCATGCTGGAGTTTTTAAAAGAGATGAGGAAGGGCTATATGCTTTTGATAGGTTTATTAGCTCATTATAAACAATGAAAGTAGGTCAGTAATTAATGGCAACTATAAAAGATATTGCGTCTAAAGCTGAGGTTTCTATAGCAACCGTATCCAGAGTATTAAATTTTGATGAAACTATAAATGTATCAGAAAAGACAAAAAAGAGAATTTTTGAAATAGCTGAGGAATTAGATTATGTAACTCCTCGTGAAAGAAAAAATAAAAAGCAGGAATATATAAATATTGGAATTGTCCATTGGTACTCTGATAAAGAAGAATTAGAAGACCCATATTATCTGTCTATCAGACTTGGAATAGAAAAAAGGTGTGAGAATGAGCACATTCATTTTACGAGGATTAACAAGGGCGATAAATATGATAGTTTTGAAAACTTTGATGGCATAGTGGCTATAGGAAAGTTTGGAGACATTGATATTGAAAAATTCAGCAAGTTGACTAATAATATAGTTTTTGTAGATTCTTCCCCAAATGAGGATAAATATGATTCAGTAGTTGTTGATTTTAGAAAAGCAGTAAATAATGCATTGGATTATTTAACTTCTCTTGGACATAAAGAAATTATATATATAGGGGGAGAGGAGTATATAGATAACGGTAAAATGAAAGTTAAAGATTATAGAGAAGAAACTTATATAGAATATATGAAAAATATTAAAAATTATGATAGAAGTAATGTATTCTTAGGAAGTTTTACCCATGCAGATGGATATAGATTAATGAGAGAAGCCTTGATAAGAAGAAAAGCTCAAAGTGCTTTTTTTATATCTAGCGATTCAATGGCGATTGGGGCCTATAAGGCTGCTATAGAAGCAGGACTTAATATTCCTGGAGATATAAGTATTGTAGGATTTAATGATATATCAACAGCTAAATATATTGTGCCGGCTTTGAGTACAGTAAAGGTATATACGGATTTTATGGGAGAGAGTGCAGTGGACCTACTTTTAGAGCGAATGAAGAATGGAAGAACAATTTGCAAAAAAGTTATAATACCAACAAGGTTGATGATACGGGAGAGCTGTAAACCAGTAATAGAATAAGTAATATGAGAGAAGATGAATATAAAATATGAGGTTGTATTG
>NZ_JAEEGC010000249.1 GCF_019207025.1 Clostridium thailandense
TGCCCATGTCATTGCAATTTTCTTACCTTTAAGATTTTCTATTCCGCCAAATTCATGAATGATATGAAGCATATCAGCCATTGACTGAGTTGGGTGATCGATATCGCATTGAAGGTTAACTAATGTAGGTCTTTGTTCTAATATTCCATCTTCATTTCCTTGTTTTACAGCATCTGAAACTTCATGCATGTAAGTGTTTCCTTTTCCTATATACATGTCATCACGGATACCTATTACATCTGCCATGAATGAAATCATGTTTGCAGTTTCACGTACAGTTTCTCCATGAGCTACTTGTGATTTTCCTTCATCTAAGTCTTGAACTTCAAGTCCTAAAAGGTTACAAGCAGATGCAAAACTAAAACGAGTACGAGTTGAGTTATCACGGAATAATGAAATTCCAAGTCCGCTTTCAAAAACTTTAGTAGAGATGTTATTTTCTCTCATGTAACGAAGAGCATCAGCAATTGTAAATACAGCTTCTAATTCATCTTTTGATTTTTCCCAAGTTAGGAAAAAGTCATTGTTGTACATTTCTTTGAAATTTAATTTGTTTAACTTCTCAATATAAGCATTTAAATTTTTATCCATTATTAAAACTCCTCTTATTTTAAAATTTTCTTTTATTATTTTTATTATAGCTACTACTATTATTATTAAGTAGAAATATCCAACCTAAAAATAGATCATTCAGTTAGTCAGTATTTTAGGTCGGATATTTTGTAAAAGAACAAATCAATATTAGCTAGGTATTATTTGCAATATAGAGTTGGTAATGCAGCATAAACGGCAGCACATTTTACTAAATCAGCTTTCCAAGTTTTTTCATTTGGAGCATGTGCTTGAGCTTCTGCACCAGGTCCAAAGCCTATAACAGGAATTCCATGACGACCCATTATAGCAACACCATTTGTTGAGAATGTCCATTTATCAGTAAGCGGACGAGCTTTTCTCATTGCATCTGTTTCAGCAGCACCGCTTCTAGTTGTTCCGTAAAGGCCGATATATGCTTCTTCCATTGCTTTTGTTACAGCATGGTCTTCTGGAATAACCCATGTAGGGAAGTAACATTCTTGTGGATATGAAAGTCCAGTCCAGCTTGGTCTGCTGTAATCATACATGCTTACTGTTGCATTGTACTTTTTAACAGCTGGAAGTGCACGAATTTCATCTAAACAGCTTTCCCAGGTTTCACCAGCTGTCATACGACGGTCTATTGAAATTGAGCAAGAGTCAGCTACTGCACAACGGCTTGGTGAAGTAAAGAATATTTGTGATGTAGCACAAGTACCACGTCCCAAGAATTGAGCCTCTTTGTATTCTGGGTTATATTTTTCATCTAACATTTTTACTAGGCCTTTGATTTCTGTATCATCAGCAGCATCATTTTCGTTAAGATCTCTTACATTCTGTAATATTTCGGCCATTTTGTAGATTGCGTTATCTCCTCTTTCTGGAGCTGAACCGTGGCATGAAACTCCTTGTACATCAACACGTATTTCCATACGTCCTCTTTGTCCTCTATAGATTCCGCCATCAGTTGGCTCAGTGCTTACTACAAATTCAGGTTTAACTTTATCCTGTTCTATGATGTAAAGCCAACAGTTTCCGTCGCAGTCTTCTTCTTGAACTGTTCCAGTTACTAATGCAGTATATTTGTCATTTAAAAGACCTAAATCTTTCATTATTTTAGCGCCGTATACAGCTGATACAATACCGCCTAATTGGTCTGTTACTCCTCTTCCACCAATTTCTTCTTCATTTTCATATCCTTCATATGGGTCGAACTCCCAGTTAGCTCTGTTACCGATACCTACTGTATCTATGTGAGCATCAAAGCCTATTATCTTTTCTCCTGTTCCCATATAACCAAGAACATTTCCTTGAGGGTCTATTACAACTTTATCGAAGTTTAATGCTTTCATTTCAGCTTCTATTCTTTTTATAACACCTTCCTCTTCACAGCTTTCACCTGGAATTGCTACTAAGTCTCTTAAAAATTTAGTCATCGCTAGTTTATAACCTTCTGATGCTTCTTTAATTTTATTAAAATCCATAATATGATTCCTCCATTTATATTTAAATTTTTTCTATTTATATTTAATTTTATGATTGATTAGTTAATCAATTAATCATATTGTCTGCCGTCCCAAACGATCTCTTTATATCTTTCAGGGTCTGTATCTCCTTCAGTAGAGAAAAGAAGTACATTTGAAGTTTCGTCTAAATTTAGTGCTTTCTTTAAGTCAGCCAATTCAGGTTTAGTCATTATAGCAGCTAAAACACCGAAAGGAGCTGCACCAGATTCGCCGGATACCACTTGTGGATCTCCTTTACATGGAGCGCTAAGCATTCTCATTCCATTTGCTGCAACTTGATCAGAAGCAGTAGTGAAAATAGATACATGGTTCTTAAGTATATCCCAGGAGATAGTATTTGGTTCGCCGCAGGCTAGACCAGCCATGATTGTTTGCATGTCACCATCTACAACTGCCTCTTCTCCAGTACCAGCTACTGCACCTTTATAAAGACAAGCGGCAGTATCAGCTTCAACAACTACGAAGGTTGGAGGGTTATCTGCATATTTATTAGTAAAGTAACCTATAACTCCTCCTGCAAGAGAACCAACACCTGCTTGTACAAGCACATGTGTAGGACGAGTAACACCTGATTTTTCTAGTTGGTCACCAGCTTCCATAGCCATAGTTCCATATCCCTGCATGATCCATGAAGGAATTTCTTCATAACCAGGCCAAGCAGTATCTTGAACCATAACGCCGTTTGGAGTTTTTTCAGCAGCTGATGCAGCCATACGTACACATTCATCGTAATTTTCTTCTTCTATTGTTACTTCTGCACCTAGTGCTTTTATATTATTGAAACGTGCCTCCGTAGTACCCTTTGGCATAAGAACAACTGCTTTTTGTTTTAATTTATTGGCTGCCCATGCAACGCCTCTACCATGATTTCCATCAGTTGCAGTAAAGAAAGTTGCTTGACCGAATTCTTCTCTTAATTTATCAGAGGTTAGAGTTTCAAAAGTTAACTCAGATACTTGTCTTCCAGTTTTAGAAGCAATGTAACGAGTCATTGCGAAAGCTCCACCAAGAACTTTAAATGCATTTAAACCAAATCTATAGGATTCATCTTTTACAAATACATTATTAAGTCCTAAATATTTAGCCATATTTTTAAGTTCTGCAAGAGGAGTTGGTTCATATCCTGGAATAGTTTTAATGAAATTCCTTGCTGTTTCTACTTCTGTTAAATCCATTAGCTTTAAGTGTTTATCATCTGTATGTGGCATAGTGTTTTTTATCCATTTTACCTGATTCATAAAATACCTCCTTGAAATTATGTAAATAAAAATTTATTGTCAACTTTTGCTGTGTAATCGTTTCGACTTAATCTTATGATACCACATTAAATTTTAAAATCAATAGAAAAACAAAAAAATTTTTTGATAAACAGAAAATTTTTTAGGGATGAATAAAAAATATTATTTTTATATAATGATATGAGTGATTTTAAAAGATTGATAAAAAATTACAAATAAAAAATTTTTAGGTAAAAATAATTTTTTTTTGATTTTATATTGACTGACTATTTTTATAATGCTAAACTAACTTTACTGAACTAAACAGCGATGGGGAAAGTTCCAAATGCAATCAATTTAGTAAGCTGAAGTGTTATTGTACAGGCTTTAGAGGTACATTTGGATTAAAAGATAGTTTTTTTTTTCTATAATATGCACAAACGTTTACAGAAACATGACGCCTAGATGAAGCAGAAGCAATTGCTGAATGCAGACAACAGGCAGATTGCTAATAATAAGTATTAAAGTATAATAAGGAGGAACTAATAAGATGGGAGACAGAATGACGCCAATCCCTTTTAAAAATTTAATGAATTGGATTTTTGAGGAGAAAAAAGCCTCAGAGAGTATTTTTGGTGTTCGTAAGAAGTTTGTTAAGAACAATGATAGGGTTTTAAATATTTTCGGTGAGAAAATTGAAACACCTTTTGGTCCTGCAGCAGGTCCACACACACAGCTAGCTCAGAATATTGTAGCAGCTTATTATGCAGGAAGCAGGTTCTTCGAATTGAAAACGGTTCAGATACTTGATGGAGAAGATTTACCAGTAAGTAAACCTTGTATTTTGGCTGAGGATGAGTGCTATAACTGCGAATGGTCTACTGAACTACGTGTTCCAGAGGCTTTTAATGAATATATAAAGGCGTGGTTTGCATTAAAAATTATTTCCAAAGAATTTGGTCTTGGATCAGAGAATGGATTTGTATTCAACATGAGTGTTGGCTATGATTTGGCTGGCATTAAATCTGAAAAGATTAATAACTTCATTGACAACATGAAGGATGCAAAGAATACTTCTATATGGAAAGAATGTATGGAATATCTAACTACAAATGTTCACAAATTTGAAAACATAGATAAAAAATATATTGAAAATATACCTTCTACAGTATGTAATTCAGTAACGGTTTCCACACTTCATGGATGTCCACCACAGGAAATCGAAAGAATTGCCTCTTATTTGTTAGAAGAAAAGAATTTGAATACCTATGTGAAATGCAACCCTACATTGTTAGGCTATGATACTGCAAGATCTATTATGGATGAAATGGGATATGGTTATGTAGTATTTGGAGATTTCCATTTCAAAGATGATTTACAGTTTGAAGATGCTGTGCCAATGCTTCAGAGGTTACAAAAGAAGGGGAGTGAGCTTGGCATTGAGTTTGGTGTTAAGATCACCAATACGTTCCCAGTTGATGTAACTAGAAATGAACTTCCAAGTGAAGAAATGTATATGTCAGGAAGATCTTTGTGTGCTCTTTCATTGTCAGTTGCATATAAATTAAGCAAAGCTTTTGGTGGAAAGCTTCGTATTTCATACTCAGGAGGAGCTGACTATTTTAATATAGATAAGATATTTAATGTCGGCATATGGCCAATAACTATAGCTACAACTCTTCTGAAATCAGGAGGATATCAAAGAGGAAATCAAATCGCAGATAAACTTGAAGAAATCGAATACAAAACATTTGAAGGTGTATCTTTAGATGGTCTTGGAAAAATAATAGAAGAGATTAAGAAAGACAAACATCATACCAAAGCTGTAAAACCGTTACCTTCAAGAAAGATGAAGAAAAAAGTTGAGCTTTTGGATTGTTTTGTAGCTCCATGCAGTGAGCAATGCCCAATTAATCAGGACATTCCTACATATGTAAAACTTGTAGGAGAAGGAAAATATAAAGAAGCACTTGAAGTTATAACTGATAAGAATCCACTTCCATTTATAACAGGTACTATCTGTAATCATACTTGTATGGATAAATGTACTCGTAACTTCTATGAAGAATCTGTGGCAATTCGAAGCTCTAAATTAGAAGCAGCTAAAAAGGCTTTTGATGAACTAATAAAAGAGGTTAAGTCTTCAGATAAATATAAAGATAAGAAAGTTGCAGTTGTAGGAGGAGGTCCCGCAGGAATTGCAAGTGCTTACTTACTGGCAAGAGAAGGAGCTCAGGTTACAGTATTTGAAAAAGAAGCAGAACTTGGCGGTCTTGTAAAGAATGTAATCCCAGATTTCCGTATTTCTAAAGAATCTATTGACAAGGATGTAGCATTGGCAGCTAAAATGGGTGCAAGATTTGAAGTTAATCATCCAATTACAGATTTAGAGAAGCTAAAGTCAGCCGGTTATGATAATGTGATTCTTGCAGTGGGAGCTTATAATGGAATGCCACTAGGAATAACCTGCGATAATGAAATTAATGCAATTGAATTTTTAAGAGCATGTAAAAAAGCTCCAGAAACAATAAAAGCAGGGAAAAATGTAGCTATTATTGGTGCGGGAAATACTGCAATGGATGCAGCAAGAGCAGCTAAGAGACTAGCTGGAGTAGAAAATGTTTATATTATATATCGTCGTGATATGAGAAACATGCCAGCAGACGAGGAAGAATTAGAATTTGCTTTAGAGGATGGCGTAAAATTCAAAGAGTTATTAGCCCCTGCATTTCAGAAGGATGGAAAACTTACATGTCATAAGGTAGTTCTTGGTGAGATGGATGCTTCAGGTAGACAGAAGCCAGTTGTAACAGAGGAAGCGGTTACACTTGATGTAGACTTAGTAGTAGCATCTCTTGGTGAGAAGGTAAATGGTGAATACTATAAGTCATTAGGATTGAAGGTAACAGACAAAGGTTATTCTGTGATGAATCCTGAGACTATGGAGTCTTCCAGTGAAAAGGTTTATGTTGTGGGAGACGGTGCAAAGGGACCAGCAACTGTAGTTTTAGCTATTAGTGATGCTGTAAAGGCAGTTAACGCAATTCTTGGATTAAAGCCTAGAGCTGAAATTACTGTTTCAAGCGATGTAAAGGCAATGGTTTCTAGAAAAGGTATCTTGCTACATTCGAAAGAAGTAAAAGATGAAGCAAAGCGTTGTTTAGAGTGTAATTCTATATGTGAATCTTGTACTGATGTTTGTCCTAATAGAGCAAATATAGCAGTTAGAGTGTCAGGAAGCAAGATGTCACAGATAATTCATGTAGACTACATGTGCAATGAGTGTGGCAATTGTACAAGTTTCTGTCCATATGACAGTTCGCCATACAAGGAGAAATTCACTCTATTTGCTAATTTAGAAGATTTCAAAAACAGTAAAAATCAGGGATTTGTATTATTGGATGAGACAACTTTAACTTTTAGGGTACGACTTGGAGCAAAAGTTAACGATTTCAATCTTAAAGACGCTTCTTCTGATATTTCTGAAGGAATAAAGAATTTAATATTATCTGTTTATGAAAATTATAATTACTTATTAATGAAATAGGTAATAAGCAGTAAAAGTATCTTGTGATAAGGTATATATGTTTGCAAGGTACTTTTCAAAACCAAGAACATTTTAAGCAAACAGTGGTTTAATATGAGGTATATACGTTTGAAAATTGATTTGAATTTTATTATCTAATTAAACGTTTTCTCAACAAGTTAAATTTTTATTGTCCAAAAGTAAAATTTGCAGATAACCTTTTTATGGTATTTACAGATTACAACTAACTATATTAGATTTAGGAGGAATTATTATGGATAAAGAAAAAAATTCACTAATTTATAAGCTCGATGGAACACCGCCTCTTGGAACATCAATTCCATTAGGACTTCAGCATGTACTTGCTATGTTTGTTGGTAATGTTGCTCCAATTATTATAATATCAGGTGCTTTAAAGCTTCCAGTAGAACAAAAAGCCTTTCTCATTCAATGCGCTATGTTTGTTGCAGGAATTGCATCGTTAATTCAAGCATTTCCTTTAGGACCAATTGGTGCAAGACTTCCGATAATCATGGGTACCAGTTTTGGATTTCTTGCAGTATGCCTTTCTATAGCTGGGAAGTATGGACTCCCAGGCGTACTTGGGGCTGCATTGGTTGGAGGAATTTTTCAAATATTCTTAGGATTTTTCCTTAAACACATAAGAAAATTCTTTCCGCCAATTGTTACTGGTATAGTTTTGTTAGCGATTGGATTGTCTCTTATTAAAACAGGAATGACTTACTTTGCAGGTGGTGCTGGTGCAAAAGACTTTGGATCAATGCAGAATTTGATTTTGGGTACCATAGTATTGGTAACTATAGTTGTAGTGCAGTACTTTACAAAAGGTGTTTTAAGTAAATCGTCAATTCTTATAGGACTTATTGTGGGATATATAGCAGCATTAATGATGGGGAAAATAAGCTTTGCATCAGTTGCTACTGCAAGCTGGTTTGCAATTCCAAGACCACTTCAATTTGGCTTTGAATTTCATTTAGATGCAATATTATCAATTTGTGTAATCTATATGGTTTCTACAGTTGAGACAGTAGGTAATGTTTGTGGTATAGCTGCTGGTGGAATAGGAAGAGCTGCAACAGATAAAGAAATTTCAGGTTCTGTAGTAGCAGATGGTGTAGGTTCAATTTTTGCAGCACTATTTAATGTACTTCCAACTACTTCTTATGGACAGAACGTAGGAATAATAACTATGACTAAAATTGTAAATAGATTTACAGTTGCTACAGGGGCAATGTTCCTTATAATATGTGGTCTTTTTCCTAAGATAGGAGCTGTTATTGCAGTAATGCCTTCAAGTGTTTTAGGTGGTGCTGCTGTAGTTATGTTTAGTATGATGATTGTTAGTGGAATTAATCAAGTTACTGAGGCACCATTACAAGGAAGAAATGCTACAATTCTCGCAGTATCTTTAGGGGTAGGGGTAGGATTTGCTCTTGTACCAGATGCATGTAAGTACTTTAATCCACTTATAAAAATGCTTTTTGAAGGCTCTGGCGTTGCTATAGCTGCTGCACTTTCGGTATTCTTGAATATAGTATTACCTAAAGAAAAAACTTCCATTGTTGAGAAAAAAGCTGCATAGGTAGAAACCTGGCTTAAGAATATAATGGATTCTATATAGTCTATTTAGATTAAAGCAAACGTCATTGTTGGGGGAATGAAAATGTATAAAATAGTAAAAAAAAGATTGCTTGCAGAAAACATCTGTCTAATGGATGTAGATTCTTCAAGAGTTGCGAGATCTTGTCATCCAGGCCAATTCGTTATAGTTAAAATGGATGAAAAAGGTGAAAGAATACCACTTACAATCTGTGATTATGATGCTGCAAAAGGAACAGTAACTATAGTGTTTCAGACACTTGGTGAATCAACCCAAAAGATGTTACAATATGAAGAAGGACAAAGTTTCGCAGATTTTGTTGGACCACTAGGACAGCCCTCAGATCTTGTTCATGAAGATATAGAAGAACTAAAGAAAAAA
>NZ_JAEEGC010000025.1 GCF_019207025.1 Clostridium thailandense
ATTCTATGGTATATATATAAATAATTGAAATTTTTATATATATACCATAGAATTCTTTTTAAAAATTGGTTCCGCTAAAGGATATTGTTGTTAACATATCGCACATCAACTAATTGCTTCTTCATAATTTCACAAGTACATTCGTCATTATTACAAATAAATCCATTAGATTCATAAAAATTTCTTGCGTTAATATTTTCTTTCAACACCCATAAATAACAACTTTTATAACCACTTATTTTCATATCAATTATAGCAGCCTGTAACAATTTTTGTCCGTAGCCTTTTCCAAAATAGCCTGGAAGTAAATAAATAGACACTATTTCTCCCCAATCAGCAAATTTATCATCTCTTGCTTTACCATAGGCAACACATCCTACTGGTAATTCATTTTCACAGATAAGTTGTGCTGTTATTATATTATTTTTTATCCGATTTTCAAAAGATGAGACCCAAAAATCAGATTTCAATTCATCTAAATATTTCTGTGGCACAATACCTTTATAGGCATGCTTCCAACTTAAAGCATATATATTACTAATTGTATTCACATCATTCAAAGTTGCTTTTCTTATTTTTACATCCATTTTTTACCTTATTTCAAGCCTTTTAACATCTTCTATTTCACACTTATTTACAATTATCTATTTGTTAATTATATACCATATAAGTTCATAACTGCAAATATTTCACACAGACTGCTCATCTAGTCCTAAAATCATTTAATCAGATGAACACGTCCAAAGCTTATAAAACAAGCCTACCTTCAATTTTAACGCTCTATATATAAATCGTTAAAATCTATTTAATTCTCTCTATTATAAACATTAATATTCTTAATACATGTTAATCACAAAAACAATAGATTGATATTTAACCAAACTAATGTTTATAGCTAACGATTTATACATGGGCTAATAACAGACACTTGACTTATACGCAGGGAGATATTGACATTCTGGAAGGCACATTTAAATACTTTTGTTATAAGTCTTAGTCCATAGAATAATCAACTATGATTGAAGTATAAGATAGCTTTCTGAAATATAGAGAATGAAACTAGAAAGTTGACCTATCCGCAGAGAGGTGTTAGCAAAACTGAAGGCACATATAAAAACTTTTTAATTAATCTTAGCGAAGTATTTTAGAAAATCTAAGAATCTCTGATGTGTCTGAGGTACGAGTTTATCAGAGATTCTTAGATTTTCAAAATACTGAGCTTTAGATTAATTAAAAGTTTTTATAGTGCTGAAGTTTGCTAACATCTCTCGGAGGATAAGTCAACTTTCGACGGTACTTCTCTATATTTTACTTAGCTTCGTCTAAGTTTACATAGCAGTCTTCTGCTTTAACGTCTCCCTTTAACATTCCTTTGTCTTGAAGCCATTTTATATTATTTTCCCAAACCTTCTTATCTTGATACAAGAAAGCTTCATCCTTTGATTCCATCTTCGGAAGAAGTACATTCATGCTTTGTTTTTCTACAGCTTCTATAAGAGGAAAGTTGTCCTTTTGCTGGTTATTTAATAATATCTTCAAGGATTTGTCTGGATTATTCTTGGTAAATTCAAATCCTTTTTTAGCAGCCTTCATAAACTTCTTAAGAACCTCTGGTTTATCTTTTAAAGTCTTGTCGCTTGTAACGAAGACTTCTTCATAATAGTTAGGTACCCCATATTTAGATGGATCAAAATAGTTCACTGGATGTCCTTCATGCTCTAAAACAGGAACTTCGTGGTTTATAAGTCCTCCTGTAGTTGCATCAACTTTTTTTGTTGTCATTGAAGAAAGTAATTCAAAACCTACATCTATTGATTTGATTGAACTTGGATCTCCTCCATCTGCTTTTATCATACTTTTAACATATTCCATATTTAAAGGATTTCCTGAATATCCAATAGTCTTTCCTGACAGGTCTTTTGGTGTATTAATATTTTTTTCTTTTAAAGCTATAACTACATTCAATGGTGTATGTACTATTGCTCCAATAGATTTTACTGGAACTTTTTCATTAGCTCTTGCCATTACTATGTCTGGTTGATAGTAAATGCCTATAGTTGCTTTGTTTGCAGCTGTTAATGTTAGTGGGTCTGTTGCATTTGAAGGATATTTAATATTTACTTTCAAGCCTTCCTCTTTAAAGTATCCATTTTCAATAGCTGCATATATGAAACTATGTATTGCATTTGGATACCAATCTAATACTAAATCCACCTCTTCTAATTTTTGTGTACTACTGCTAGCTGCTTGTTTACTTGAACAGCCTGTAACAAATAAAAACATAAATACTAGAACTAATGATAAATACTTAAATTTTTTCATTACTCATTCCTCCATTTTATTATTTTATTTTCTAATATATTAATTATGACAACAAGAATTATTGTTACAAAGGACAAAATTACAATTGGAGCAAAAACTGCTGCTCCATCTAATTGAGTCATCATTCTTTTGCTGAAATATCCAAGTCCCGATTGAGCTCCAAGCCATTCACTGATGGCAGCACCTATCACACTAAGAGATACTGTTATTTTTAACGCTGAAAAAAAATATGGCATTGCTGAAGGAAGCTTTAATTTAATAAAAATATCTTTTTTACTTGCCCCATAAGTAATTAAAAGCTCTTCCATCTCTCTTTTAGTAGAACGGAGACCGTCATATACATTTATGGTTATAGGAAAGAAAGTCATAAGTACAGTGGCCAATACTTTGCTCCAAATACTATACCCAAACCATAGTACAAATATTGGAGCTAATGCAGTAATAGGTATAGTTTGAGTTACTACAACAATCGGATATATTGCCTTTTCTATACTTTCACTTAAATTCATTGCTACAGCTAAAGCTACTCCTAAAACTATTGATAGAATAAGTCCTATAAAAGTGACTAGCAATGTGGCTGGAAGATGTATAAGAAATAGGTCTTCCCTTAATATCCAAATCTTTTCCAAAATCTTACTAGGTGATGGAAGTATATACATTGCATCTATATATCTTGCAATTCCCTCCCAAATTATAAAAAATATAATTCCTACTATAATTGATGATTTATATTTTTTCATAGCTCAACCCTCTGTTTCAATTCGCTTACAAGCTCTTCTTTTATATCCAATATTTCACCTTTGCTTAACATATGCCTATCTCTTGGATATCCTAACGGCACTTCCACCTCTTTTAATTTAGTTATAGGCTTCTCAGAAACAACAAATATTTTATTTGATAAAAATAGTGCCTCCTCTACATCATGAGTTATAAACAATATTGTTTTTTTAAGTGAAGACCATTGATCAAGCAGCCATTCCTGCATAGAGATTTTAGTTATAGCATCTAGTGCACTAAAAGGTTCGTCTAAGAGCATAACCTCAGCTCCAGTAAGTAAGGTTCTAATAAAAGACACCCTTTGTTTCATACCTCCAGATAAATCCTTGGGATAACTATTTTTATATTTTTCTAAGCCAAAAATCTTTAAAAATTCTTCTGCTTTATCTTTAGCCTCTTTCTTATTTTTGCTGCTTATCTCCATAGGCAGTGAAGCATTTTCTAATATAGTTCTCCATGGTATTAGCAAATCACTTTGAGGCATATATCCTACACATTTATTTAAACTATTAATATTATCATTGTTAATAAAAATATCTCCACTAGAGACTTGTTCAAGTCTAGAAATCAGTCTAAATATAGTGCTCTTCCCACAACCACTTGGACCTATTATACTTACAAATTCACCTTTATCCACATGAAAGTTTAAATTTTCTATAAGCATTCTAGACTCATTTTTATATTTAAAGTTTACATCACAAAATTTCAACATAAAAAATTACATCCCCTTGTTATAAGACATTTCCCAAAACATATATTCATATTTGCTCGTATTTACAAATACTTCTATTAATTTTTTCTTTTCTTTGTCTGATATATCTTCTCCAAGATTATCCACCAAATCTATAAGCCATTTAGTACATTCCTCATATTCCTTTGAAATATATCCACTTATCCATTCTCCATAAAACTCATGCTCTGTAGCTCCAGGATTTTTGCTTAAATTTCTTCCAATTTCTAAATAGCTCCACATACATGCTAGTAATGAAACTGAAACCTCTGCTAGTCCCCCTATCTGAGAAACTGCAAGCATATAATTAGTATAGGAAATGTTGTCAAGTGAAGCTTTAGTGTTTTTAATTTCTTCTGCAGTGATTCCAAGTCTTTTCATATAAGAACGATGAATACTCATCTCACCATTTAATATACTGTCTACCATACTGGAAAAACCCTGCATAACCTCTTCACTATCTGCTTTAACTATTCCTAAGGCATAGACCTTTGCATAATCTAAAAGATAAATATAATCCTGAATCATATAAAACTTAAACTTATCTACCTCTAAAGTACCGTCACCTATTCCTTTTACGAAAGGATGATTATAATAGGATTCCCAAATATCCTTAACGTTTTCATACAGACTTTCCGAAAATTTCATTTTATTTCCTCCTCAGTGCAAAAATAAAAAGGTACAAACCAACTAGAGGTTTGTACCTATATTTTTTTAAATATATGCACATCAATAAAATGTGCAGAACCTCTTCCTACGCTGGTATTACCCAGATCAGGTTATAGGGTCAAAGAATTGCATTCTTAATCTCAGCTGGTAACACCAGCCCCCCTGGGATAGTATTAAATTTTAAAATGTTATGTTTCTCTACAAGTCCATATTACTACAATACAACAATAACGTCAATAAAATATCATTATATAATTCGCAGCTGAGCTTTTATTGAGTAAGAATCCATCCTTATAATTACAATACTGTAAGAGTAGTTATTTATTATATAATCTAAAGCATCATTATATTTTGAAGCAAGAGTATCTAAACTCTCTCCCTTCTTACTTATAATTCTATATAAATTATTTACTTTTTCTATGTTTAAGTGATCCCATTCTTTAACCTGAAAATTTTTATTGTGTATTTTAAAAATTATTCCTCTAGATTCTACTATCCTTAATAATGAGTTAAGTGATATATTAGCTTCTTCTTCCTCTTCCTTAATCTTTTTCTGCAAACACATGAGTTCATTAAATCTTTCTAATCCCTTTTGTATTTTGACCTGGAGTTCTCTATTTTTATTGTTTAAATCACTTATTTCTTTATTTTTTAAATCATTATATTTATTTGTGAACTTAGATAACAATTCATCTTTTTCGCTCATATTTTCCTCCTTGTCTTAATACATAAAATTAGTATAAAATAATTTCATGGGAGATGTTAGTTATGAATAAAATTTATTTAAACATAATAAGAAACTTAAAAATTCTAAAAAAACTAGTAATATCTATCATAAATTATTTTATTACTTTCTTTAAGAGAAAAAAGACTATAGATAATATGTATAGTAGTATTATAAAAGACAAAGCATTAGAAATCAAAACTTTAGAAGAAGAATTTAAAAATATAAATAACAAAAATGCTTTATTAGAAAAAGAAATTGTAGGCCTTGAAAAATCACTGATTAAAAAGAATTCTCTTATTTTAGGTTTACAGGATTTGCTAACAAAGAGAGTAGACAATTAATTTCATATTAAAAACTTCACACTAAAGAGATTTCTTGTTCTGCAAAATATAATCTTCTCCTCTGGATTTTTGATTTTTATTTTCATACATTAGTCTATCTGCTTTACTCATTAGTTCGTTAATAGTTGTTACACTCTCTGGATGAAAATATGCAGCACCTATACTCATAGATATATTGAATGAATATTTCTTGGTACTATTAAATTCTCTTTGTTTATTTAAAAGCTTGGTGGTGAGTTTTGGTATATCTGCTTCCTCTGCATTCATTGATAAAACTGCAAACTCATCTCCTCCTATTCTTGCAATAACGTCTTGATCATTGAAGGTTTCTCTTAGAATTGTTGAAGCGCCTTCTAAAGTAAGATCGCCCTCATGATGGGATAAGTTATCATTGATATATTTCATACCATCAATATCAATAAAAAACAATAGCATTCCCTTCTTATTGCGTTTTGCAAAATTAAGTTTATATTCAGCTAAATTAAAAAAACCTCTACGGTTATATAGTGCTGTAAGTTCATCAGTTACAGATTGTATTTTTAATCTCTCTCGAAGTTCTGCTTTTTCAGTTATATCTCTGACAGATAGAAGATACGCATCTCTTCCTTCCCAATCTGTATCCGAAATACACACTTCTCCAATAATACTACTGCCATTTGCACAATTTATGACTACCTCTTTAACACACTTTTCTATAGAATTAAAATCGACTATATCAAATATTAAATCCCTATAATTTTCACCAAATAACCTCTTAGCTGCAGAATTCAAATAGAATATTTCTTTATCATAATTAAGTATAACTAAAGCATCCATATTACTCTCTAATGCTGTCCTATAATTTTTTTCAAGTCTCTTTATAGTATCAAAAGCCTTTTTTAATTCATTATTTGCATTTTGAAGTTCCTTTGTTTTCTGTACAGCATTATCAAAAGTTGAGAGAAGCAAGTCCACTATTTGTATCCTTTCCGAATTGATAAAATGCTTTTCTCCTGCAAAAAATACTTCAATACCTATCTCACTTACTTTGCTTTTTCTTAGTTCCATGTTAATGAGCATATGTTGTATTCTTGAAAGTAGAAAACTTTCATTGTATGGCTTGGTTATGAAATTGTCTGCCTTAGCTTTAAGCCCAGTGATAACATCAATAGGATCTGACAATGCGGTTAATAAAATAACCGGAATATGTTTGAACCTGTTATCCTCCTTTATCTTTTTACACAACTGATATCCGTCCATTTTAGGCATAAGTATATCCGTTATTACTAAACCTGGCATAAATCTATCAATATATTCTAAAGCTTGCAAGCCATCATTTGCAATTATTACTTTGTAATTATTACTTTCCAGAGTGAATTTCAGCTTTTCAGCTTGTGTAATACTATCCTCAACAACTAAAATTTTTACATTTTCAAACATCTTGTATTTATCCTCCTCTATATAGGTAACAATCATTCTAAATTATAGTTTTCCAAATAACTCTGCTATTTTATCTGGAGACAAAACATAGGTTGCTGCATTGAGTTTTACTGCTTCCCCTGGCATACCATAGACTACGGAAGTTTCTTTATCCTGCGCTACCGTTATAGCTCCTTTATCTCTTAAAACCTTCAACTCCCTAGCACCATCACTTCCCATACCTGTAAGAAGTATATTCAAGGAGTCTTTACCATAATAATTAGCAATAGATTTAAATAAATATGAAACCGCTGGTTTTAGATTATTTTCTTTTTCAGTATCACTTAAAAATATTTGTCCATTGCTTCTTATACCCATATGAAATCCATCTGGAGCAAAATATATATGTCCTGGTAATGCTTTCTCTCCTTGAGTAGCTACATGTATAGGCTGTTTAGTCGTTTGTGAAAGCCAACTTACAAGTTCATTTATAAATCCAGGTGCCATATGCTGTACAACAAGTATAGGAATATGAATATTCTCAGGAATTTTAGAAAAAATATTCTGAAGTACAGGTGGCCCTCCTGTTGACACTCCTATGGCTGCTATCCTTATATTGGACAAGGTGTTTTTTACTTTATTTAAAGGTTTAGTATTAACATCTTTTGGTCTTAATTTTCTTCTTACAACCTTTACTTCTGACATTATCTTAACCATATTAATAATTTCCTGAGATGACCTTCTAAATCCATCTTCCGTTGCAACAATAGGCTTCTCTATAACAAAAAGTGCACCTGCTTTCATTGCTTGGAAAGTTGTATCCACATCTTTACAATTAAACAGTGCAGTTATTACTATAATAGGTGTGGGATATACTTCCATTATTCTTCTTGTTGCTTCAAAGCCGTTCATTCCAGGCATATTTATATCCATAGTTATAATATCCGGTTTATTTTTCTCTAAGAATTTAACCGCTTTTTCTCCACTATTAACTACTCCAATTACTTGAATATCATTATCAGAATTAAGTATATTAATCATTAATTCCTGAATAAGAGGGGAATCATCAACTACAAGTACTTTAATCATATTTTTCACTCCTGTATAAAGGCTTTATAATAACTAATCCATAATATTATATTAATCTTTTTACAATTTCCAATAAATTACTTTGTTGAAAATCACTTTTTATAATATAAGCGCTTGCCCCAACATCTATACCTCTTTCTTTATCCTCTCTTGATTCAAGAGAGGTAACAAGTATAACAGGTATTTCTGTTGTCTCGTTATCGCCTCTTATTTTTGATGTTAATTGAAATCCATCCATTTTAGGCATTTCTACATCCGTTATAACAAGGTCAAATCTCTCAGATTTTAATAAGTTCCACCCTTGAAGTCCATCTACTGCAGTTTTAACTAAGTATCCTTGAGTTTCTAAAATATTTTTTATTAGAGTTCTTGACGTAATGGAATCTTCTACCACTATAATAGATTTCTTTTCGCCACCATCTTCATTTTTATCTTTAATAATATCTAAAGACTTATTTCCAATTTTAACACAGGTTTTTATTAAATCCTCCACATTCAATATAGGAACAACTTGTCCCGACCCCAAAATAGTTGCTCCAGAGATATTCCTAACTCGTTTTAATTGCTTATTAAATCTTTTTACAAGTATCTCTTGCTCTACTATTATGTCATCTGCACTAAAAGCTATACTCCTTTCAATACCGCCAACTATTAACAGGATTATCTCTTCTTTCGAACTATCCTCATTGCTGTTATCTCTTATCTCTAAGGCATCCTTTAAATTAAAAATAGGTATAATTAATCCATTAAACAATATTGTAGGTCTATTTTCTATTACTCTTATTTCGTCCTTCTTTATTCTAAGAACCTTTTCTACATTACCAGTGGGTATTAAAAAAATTTGCTTTGAAATTCTTATAAGTATTCCCCTATTAGTAGACATCGTTATCGGCAATACTATAGTAAATTTAGTTCCTTTTTGTCTTTCAGTTACTACATCTAAGAACCCTCTAAGCTTTTGTACCTTTTCGTACACTATAGCAAGTCCCAAGCCTCTTCCTGATATGTCAGTTATTATATCACTAGTAGAAAAACTAGATTTAAAAATTAGCATCTTTGCAATTTCATCATCAATATTTCTAGCTTCTTCTTCTGTTAAAAATTTCTTCTTAACAGCCTTCATTTTAATTTCATTAATATCAATTCCTGCTCCATCATCAGAGATTTCAATTTTTACTCTATCACTACTTATTTGAGTAATATTTAAACTTATTTTTCCTTTAGTTTGTTTTCCATGTCTGTGTTCTGGCTTTTCAATTCCATGATCTATACAATTTCTAATTATATGCATAAGCGGATGCTTAATTTCTTCAAGGATACGTCTATCAACTTCTATCTCTATTCCATTAACTACAAATTCTATATCTTTTCCAATTTCCTTAGACAAATCTCTAATCATTTTAGGAAACATTTCTATTATATAGGAAAATGGGAGTAACATAATATCTTTTATATCTTCTATAAAACTATCTGTCATCAATTCTATAGTTTTTGCATCACTTTCTGCACATTTCAACAGAGTATCTACACTATTCTCCAATTCTCTTATGTATTCATTTGCATTTTTCTTTTTCCACAAATCCAGTAATCCTTTTATATTTCTAATCTCCTTAGATCTTTGAAAGGCTGAAAGTTTTGCGTACAATAATTCTTCTCCTTGAATAAGTAATGAATCTAGTTTATCTTTTGGAACCTTTATAACCTTATTATTTTTATCATCTAAAATTTTTATTTCTTTATCTTTATGTACTTGTATGTCATTATTTATATTAAAATTATCGCTTATTACTATATTTTTATCTATTGCTTTTTCATTAAGTTCTTTAGGTATACTAAAATACCTACTTTTATCTTTATTTCTATCAATAATTTCTGTACTGCTATTTTCAGCCTCACTATGTTCTATCTTTTCTAAATTCTCTATGATATTGGAAATATCCTTAATCTCGTAATCAGGCAATGAAAGAATATCTTCTATGGTATTAACCGCATCATTAAATCTATCAAACATTTCTGTATTTAAATTCAATTTTCCTTTTTTTATGCTGGAAAATATACTTTCGAGTTTATGGCAAATTGTTTCTATTTCTCTTAAATTTACTGCCCTAGCTGCTCCTTTTAAACTATGAAATTCTCTATATATAGTTTCAATTATAGCTGTCTGCTCTTCTGTATTATATTTATTCTCTAATTCCAGCAATGATAAGAAAATGCTTTTTAAATGATCATGTGCCTCTATATTGAAAGTTGAACGAAGTCTTTTCAAAAATTCAGCATCATTTGTACTCATTACTATCCTCTCTTTCTTTAAACCTGATATTTTTCAGTTAGTGCCTTAAGCCTATACCCCATATCTTGTAAATTTTTAGCAGCATCCTCCAACTGCTTCATACTATCAACATTTTGAACACTCGCCTCATTTATACCATCCATTGCTATGGCTATCTGATCCATTCCAATTAATTGTTGTTGACTAGATGCCTCTATCTGCATAGCGGCTTGTGCAGACATATTTATATTTTCTGTAAGTTTTCTTATAGCATTTCCTGCTTCTGAGGCCTGTTTCATTCCCATTTCAGCAAGTTTTATTCCTTTTTCTGTTGTCATAACAGCATTACTTGCAGCCTTCTGTATGTCTTTTAGAATATTTCTTACTTGCTTTGTTCCCTGTTTTGACTGCTCAGCTAGATTTCTAATTTCCTGTGCTACTACAGAAAATCCTTTTCCTTGGTCTCCTGCTTTAGCTGCTTCGATTGAAGCATTCACCGCTAAAATACCAGACTGTTCTGAAATGTTGTCTACACTTTCTATAAGTTCACTTATATTCTGACTTTGTTCACTTAAAACTATTATACTTTCTGCAATCGCCTGCATCTGGAAGTTGATAGAATTCATACCTTCTAAAGTTTCCTCTGTAGCCTTATCTCCTGCCTTGGATATCTCAAGAGACTGTCTTGCACTATTCGAAACATTTTTTGTTTTTTCACTTGATACATACACGGTTTGCTTAACTTCTTCTACCGTTGCTGTAGTTTCACTTACTGCCGAAGAAGTCTCCGTAGCTCCTGAAGTAACCTGCGTAAGAGAAGCAGTAATTTGACTTACAGAAGATGCGATTACATTTGCTACATTAATAATTTCTTTCGTTTGTTCCCTAAGGTTATGTATCATATTGCTAATTGTGTTTGTTAAAATTCCAATTTCATCTGAACGCTTTACCTCTGGTAAATCAACATTTAAATCTCCCATAGATATTTCATTGGCAACTTTGGACATCTTTATCATAGGTTTTGCAATATTTGACGCTATGCCAACTGAAACTATGATTATCACTGCTACTGCTGCTATTAATATAAACATCATTGCAATTTTTAATTTATTTACTGGTTCATAAGCTTCAGATTGATTTATTTTAACTAAAACTCCCCATTTAAGACTGTCTATATTTAATGGAGTATATGCTACAATAGACTCAGTATTATGATAGTCGCCATAAGTTTCAACATTAGTCTTACCAGCTAGTACTTCATCTGCACCTTTAGTTCTTATTTCTTTTAAAAGAATAGTAGATTTTGCTGCTTTTATTTTTTCATCGCTTTCCGAACTTAAAAATCTAGTATTACTTCTTGCTTTATAATCTGAACCAATCAGTACTACTTCTCCACTTTCTCCAATATTTAGAGACTCCCATTTATTATTATTGGACACAATTTCATCTATCTTATTTGTTCCTAGTTTAAAAATCAAAACTCCTATATTCTCATTACCTTTAAAAATTGGTGCAGCTATAGATGCAATAGGTTTACTGTTAGATGGGCTGTAAATCTCATAATCCGTAATACATACGAAATTTTTATCGCTGCTATTTCTTGCATTTTCAAAGGCCTTTGCCACATTTGTATTTTTATATGGTCCATTCAAAAGGTTTGTCCCATAATCTGATTCTTTCAATGTTGAGTATAATATATTTCCTGTCTTAGAATCTACAAGTAGTATATCTCCCGCCTCTAACTTGTTAACAAAACCAACAAAGGCAGGGTTATACTTTTGATATATATTATTATAGTTACTATTTTGAATATCCTGAATTTGACTTAACTCGTTCATAGCATCTATAGCCATTGGTTCCTGTGCCATATATGATACTCTGTTTAAACCAGAATTTAAATAATCTTCTACTTCTTTTTTCTTTGTATCTCTTACAAAACTTAAACGCTGAATAGCATCCTGCTGTAAAAATTTTCTTGAATTATTATAACTTAATCCTGCTATAATAAGAGCTGGTATAATAGAAATTACCAAAAAACATATAATTAGCTTTGTTCTTAATCCATTTATAAATTTTAATTTTATCATAGTATATGTATCACTCCCTTAAATTACTTCCTCATCAACAATAATCTTTTCATCCAGCATTATATTTTTTATATCTAAAACAATGCTTCCCGCTCTTGTTATGCCTTTAAAATACTTTGAGTTAAAATTCATTGCTGCTAAAACATTTTTTTGTATCTCACTTAAAGAAATTAAATTACATGCTAAAATGCTGTCTGCTATAATTCCTAATTCTAGGTCATTTACTTTTACTACAATAACTTTTTTTACCTTATCCACTTCTACTAACTTTGTAGTAAAGCCTAGGAAATTTCTAATATCTATAACAGATATTATTTTTCCTCTAAAATTTATTATGCCTATTATAAATGCTGGTGTACAAGGAAGCTTAGTAACACTTTTCACTGAATGTACCTCAACTAAATATGGAATTTCCACCGCATATTTTTCATTACATTCACTGGTATTCACCCCAAATTCTAGAACCTCTATATAATTCTCTTCTATTTTAGCTTTCTCCATATAGACCTCCGCTATAAGATACGTTATCAATAATTTGCTTTAACATTCCCACTGTCATCTCTTCTGAACATGGAACTATATCTTTTTCCTCAAAGTTTTCAAGTAATGCTCGTACATTTTCAAAATTTTTAAATGCTTCCTTAAGCTTTTTCTGTTTTAAGTTTAAGTTTCCAAGGTTAAAATATGCCATAATAAAGCTTGAATCTAAAAAAACCGCTTTTTTTAACGCCTTAACAGCCTCCCCAAAGTTACCTAACTCTTGCTCTATGTTTGCAAGCAATTGATAATAAACAGGATTTATCTTATCTTTATCTATTGCCTTTTTGCACCATTCAAGTGCTTCTAAGAGTTTCCCCTCATTTGCAAATGAGCGACACAAATCTTCAACCTCTCGTGCATTCATATCATTGTCTTTATAAGACTTAATTTCTGAAATTATCGCTGTAGGCTCTAGTGATATATCATTATTTCTATAATCTTTTTTCATCTCATTTTCTACTAATTTCAATAATAAACTATATTTGTTATCTTTTGCATTGTTATATTGCTTTAAGTATAAAGTTTCTAAAGATACATTCTTACTATTATATTCTAGTGATATGGATTGTTTAATATTTTTATTATATAAAAAAGTATTTTCTATGTTTTTTGATGTAAAAGAAGAATTATTAAAATATAAATTCTCAGTGGGTGCTCCTATAAGCCAACCTCCATCTACAGTTATATTGTAAAACCGTTTAATTATTTGGTTTGCTAAGGATTCGCTAAAATACATAAGTACATTCCTACAAAATATAATATCAATATTATTTAGTATCTTATTATCTAATAAATAAGTATCCTTAGCTAAATTCAAATTATAAAACTTCACAAGCTCCATTACATCATCGTTGATCTTATAGTGTTTATCGTCTATGATTTTAAAATACCTATTTTTAAAATTTAAATTCGTGCCTCTAAAAGACCATTCGCTGTATATTCCCTGTCTAGCTTTGTTAAGAAAATTTTCATTTATATCAGTAGCTATTATTTCAATATTCCAGTTCTTATAATCTGGAATAAGTTCTTTTATTAATATAGCTATAGAATAAGGTTCCTCACCTGATGAACAACCAGCACTCCAAATTTTCATGCTTCTACTAAAATTTTCTTTTATCCTTATCATATTTGGAAACAAATTTTCTCTCAATATTCTAAATAGATTTTTATCTCTAAAGAAATAAGTTTCCCCAATAGTAAGACAAGTAGCCAAATTAATAATGTCTTTATTAGATAACTGATTTAGAAGTATCAAATTAATATATTCTTCTAAATCAATATTTTTTTGCTTTGAAGCATTTGCTAAAGCTCTTATAACATCATTGCCTCTTTCTTCTGTGAAATTTAATCCTAGATTTTTTTCTATAAATCTACTTATGATCTTAAGAGTTTTCTCTGAAATATTATTAATCATTTTTACCCTCTATAACTAATTAAACTTTTCTGGTTCTAAAGTTAAAACAACTTTAGTATTAAATAGAACAACTAAATTTATAATCCTATAACACTATATATTATATCTTATGTAAAAATTTATACAAACACATTTTTGTAATAAAATGCTGTCTAAAACACTCTTATGTCGAAACCTAAAAGCGTGGTTACTCACCACGCTTTTACTTAATTCAACTTAAATTTGTCTATTTCTTCTTTTAAATGTTCTGAAAGCTCTTTAAGCCTTACTGCATAATTTAGATAAGATTCTATATTAGCATTTACTTCCTCTACTGAAGCTGAGACTTCTTCTGTCGAAGCTGCGGTTTCTTCACTTACAGCAGATATGTTGTAAATTTGAGCTACTACAGACTGTTTATTGGCATTCATTTCTGTAGTAGAGTTTTTCGTTTCTTTTACCTTATTACTTAGAGAGCCTATGGATAATATTATTTTATTAAACACTTCCTCGGCTTCCTTAACGACTCTTTTCTGACTTTCTACTACCTCTTCTGTTTTATTCATAGCTTCTACAGCTAGTTTGGACTTTCCTTGAATTTCTTTTATTATACTGTCTATCTCCCTTGCCGAATCCATAGATTGTTCTGCAAGCATTCTTATTTCTTCTGCAACAACTGAGAAACCTTTTCCCGCCTCTCCTGCTCTAGCTGCTTCTATGGCTGCATTTAAGGCTAAGAGATTAGTTTGTTCCGTTATCTGTGCTATAGTTTCAGTTATAGAACTAATTTTCTTTGTACTTTCATTAACTGCTCCTACAATTTCACTTACTTGGTCTGTAGCCTTTTCAGTATCCTTAGATTTTACATTTAAAATAGTTATTATATCTAGTCCCTTATTTCCTAAATCATTAGCCTCTATTGATACCTTCTCCATATCTTTAGTAGAATTCGTTATAATACCTATTCTCTCTGCCAATTGGTTTATTTCCTGTGAGCCTTCCTCTGAGCTCTTAGCCTGTTCCAAAGTACCCCTTGCTATTTCTTCAACAGTTAATGCTATTTGACCAATGGCCTGTGCTGTCTGCTCTGTCATATTAGCTAAAGTACCAGCTGAGTCTAAAACTTCTTTTGATGAGTCACCGGCATCTTCAAGTAATCTAGACACATTTTCCTTCATACTATTAAAATCTTCCGCGAGTTCTCCAATTTCATCTTTAGAATCTATGCTAACTCTATCCGAAAAATCTCCTTCAGCAGCCTTTTTAATAGATTCTTTTAATTTCTTTATATTATTAGATATTCTCTTACTAAATAATAGGGATATTATGCTTGCAACCGCAGTTGACAATAACACCATTATTAGGGTTATATTTCTTATTGAATTTGTATCATCGATTAATTCTGACTTAGGGATTATAGCTATTACTTTCCATCTAGTTAGCTCATTAGTAGAAAAAGCTGCATATTTGAGTTCATTGTTATATTTATATTCTGAAAACCCTTCTTTATTTTGAGAAACAGACTTCCATAAATCTAATTTTAGCATTGAATCTGTTCCTATTAAACTTTTGTCTTTATGAGCTATAACTATACCCGAACTGTTTGTAATTGCTATGTATCCTAATTTACCTATTTGTTTGCTAGATATTTTATCTGACATTTTATTCAAATCTATATCTACAGCTACTACTCCTACTATCTGTCCGTTTTTTTCAACAGCTCTAGAAATAGATATTACTGGTTTTTTAGTACCAGTATCTATATAAACCTCACTTACGACACTCTTTCCTTTATTATTTAATGCGTCCTTGTACCATGGTCTAGATGTTGGATCAAAGTCTGCGGGTAATTCAGTTTTAGGGTATAAATAAAATTTTTTGTCACTGGCTCCAAAATAAACTGATTTTAAATCTTCATTGGAGCTTTTTATATTTTCAAGCATATAGTTTAAAAAAGGTGTGTGTTCTGGATTTGTCTGTATATCCGTAAAATTTATGTTAGTAGCCATCATATTTACTTGTCTTTGCATACTATTAAAATAATTATCTATGCTATCATTTAGAAGCAAGTTGCTCTCCATCGAGTCTCTTCGGAACTTGTCCATTAACACATTGTAAGTTTTGTAATAGGATGCTCCACCTAAAGCTGTTAAAGGTATAATTGTAAACAATAAAATCGCAATAAATATCTTAGTCCCTAGGCTTTTCAAACTTATTTGTTTTTTCGACATTTCGCCCATTCTTATTCCTCTTTTCGCTATATTATTCACAATAATGTTATCATCTAGTTAATCAGTTGTAAATACAAATCAGACTAATTTTAGATTTATTTTAACCATAGTTTTTCCAACAGAATAGAGAACTTTTCTCTGATTCTAACACCCAGAAAAAAGTTCTCTATATACAATAAACGTTTAAAAACAACTAATAAATTCCTAATTTTTTCAAATTTTCAACAAACTCTAAAGCATTTTCCTCTTTAGTTGCCCATGAAGTCACCAGGCGAATAGCAGAATTATTTTCATCTACTTTTTCCCAAATAGAGAATAAATATTTTTCTTTAAGTTTTTCAATTATCTCATTTGGAAAAATCGGAAACACCTGATTAGAAGGAGAATATGTTAAAAACTTATATCCAGCTCCACTTATGCCATCCTTTAATAAATCAGCCGTTTTGTTTGCTTGCTTCGCTAAATCAAAATACAAATCATCCTTAAAAAGCTCTAAGAATTGTATTCCTAAAAGTCTTCCTTTTGCGAGTAATGCACCCTTTTGTTTAATATGAAATCTAAAGTCCTCTTTAAGGGAATCTTTGCATATAACAAGAGCCTCTCCAAATAGAGCTCCATTTTTAGTCCCACCAATATAAAAGGCATCCATTAGTCTACCTAAGTCTGAAAGTTCTATATCATTTTCTTTTGCACATAGTGCTGAGCCTAGTCTTGCACCATCCATGAATAATATAAGTTTGTTTTCCATGCAGAATTTACTTAACTGTTCTAATTCACTCTTAGTATAAATAGTACCAATTTCTGTAGAATTAGAAATGTATACAAGCTTAGGTTTTACCATATGCTCATCACTATGTAATTCTAAAACAGGTTTTATATCTTCTGGTCTTAACTTTCCATCCTCAACTTCTATAGAAATTACCTTATGCCCTGTTGCCTCTATAGCTCCTGTTTCATGTACCAGTATGTGTCCAGTATTTGCGGCGATAGCAGCTTCATAAGGTTTTAGGAAAGCTGAAATCACAGTAAGGTTTGTTTGCGTACCTCCAACCAATAAGTGGACATCAATATCCTCTTTCTCTATTCTTTGTTTTAAAACTTCAGCTGCTTTTTTGGTGTAACTATCTTCACCATATCCTACGGTTTGCTCCATATTTGACTGCACCAAAGCATCTAATATTCTTGGATGAGCTCCTTCACTGTAATCATTATTAAAACTGTACATTCTAATAGACCTCCTTTTTAAATAAAAATACCTCTTTACACATAATTTTACCACTCGGCTTTAACTTTGTGTAAAGAGGATTTGTAAATTCTATTATTTAATTATTTTGTATATAAAATCAGTTCACTAATTAGCTAGATCAAATACATCTAACTTTTTGCTCTTTATATTCTTAGCTTTAACATCTATCATAGCTTTAAGGGTATCTAAAGCTGTTATTACCCCTATATTTCTCTCTACTGCAGCTCTTCTTATAAGGAATCCATCTCTTTTAGAGTCATTTCCCTTAGTTGGAGTATTGACTACTAAATCTACTTCCTTATTTTTTACTACGTCTATTATATTAGGATGATCCTCTGCAAGTTTTCTAACTTCTGTAACCTCTATATCTGCATTTCTTAAAAGCTCAGCTGTCTTTGAAGTTGCAATAAATTTAATTCCTAATTTATGAAGCTGTTTTGCCATAGGTAGGAATTCTTGTTTATCATGATCATTTACAGTTGCCAATATAGTAGCTTTTTCTTTATGAGTAAACATATTAGCACCTACAAAACCTTTATATAAGGCTTCTTCTATTGTTTTTCCAACACCCAATACTTCTCCTGTAGATTTCATTTCAGGTCCTAGTGATATTTCAACGTTTGGTAGTTTTTGCGTAGAGAATACAGGCACTTTTACAGATACTAGTTCAGGCTCTTTATAAATATCTATTCCATAGCCTAAATCCTTCAGCTTTTCTCCAAGCATTACTTTAGTTGCTATTTCTACTATCGGAACTTTACTTACCTTACTTATATATGGAACAGTTCTTGAAGCTCTTGGATTAACTTCTATAACATAAAGTTCACCTTTAAACTCTATGAACTGTATATTTATCATTCCTTTTATGCCTATACCTAGTGCAAGCTTTTTAGTATATTCTAATATCTTAGCTTTCATATCAGTACTCACATTTTGACTTGGATACATAGTTATACTGTCTCCTGAATGCACTCCTGCTCTCTCTAAATGTTCCATTATTCCTGGTATTAATACATTTTCTCCGTCACATATAGCATCTACTTCTATTTCTCTTCCCATTAGATATTTGTCAATTAGTATAGGATTCTTCTTATCCTTCTGGAAGGCATTGGATAGGTAATATACAAGTTCTTTTTCATCATAGGTTATTTCCATACCTTGACCTCCAATTACATATGAAGGTCTTACAAGCACTGGAAATCCTAGTTTTTTGGCTTCTTCTAAGCCTTCTTCTATATTCCATACACCTTTACCCTTAGGTCTTGATATACCTAATTTTTCAAGTAATTCATCAAATTTTTCTCTGTCTTCTGCCATATCTATTTGATCTGCAGTAGTTCCAAGCGTTGCTATATTTTTTTCTTTAAGGAATTCGGCAAGCTTAATAGCTGTCTGTCCTCCAAATTGAAGTATTACTCCATCTGGGTTTTCCTTCTCTATTATATTCAATACATCTTCTTCTGTAAGAGGTTCAAAATATAATTTATCTGATATATTAAAGTCTGTACTCACTGTTTCAGGATTGTTATTTACTATTATAGTTTCTACTCCTAATTTTCTAAGAGCTATTACACAGTGTACTGAAGCATAGTCAAATTCTATACCTTGCCCTATTCTTATTGGACCTGAACCTATAACTATAACTTTTTTCTTATCTGAAACCTCTACCTCATCATAAGTTTCATAGGTTGAATAATAGTATGGTGATAATGCTTCGAACTCTCCTCCACAGGTATCAACCATTTTAAAAACAGCTTTTATTCCCCATATGTTTCTAAGCTTATATACATCATCTGGTGATACTTTAAGCATATCTGCTATTCCTTTATCTGAGAAACCTTTTCTTTTTAATTTATATAACCATTCTTTATCTAAATCACCTATCTTACTAAGCTTTAATCTTTGTTCTTCTTCAACTATCCATTTGAACTTGTTTATAAAGAACATATCTATTCCTGTTATTTCGGCAATTTTGTCTAATCTATAATCACGTCTAAGCATTTCTGCTAAGGCAAACATTCTCTCATCATCTGGAGACATAACTCTTTCCTTTAATTCTGACATGCTCAATTCTATGAACTTTTTATGTTCTAGAGAATATTTTCCTATTTCTAAAGATCTTATTCCCTTTAAGAAAGCCGCTTCAAAATTACTTCCTATGGCCATTATTTCTCCTGTAGCCATCATTTTTGTTCCCAGTTCTCTATCTGCTCCCTGGAATTTATCAAAAGGCCACTTTGGAATTTTAACTACCACATAATCCAGTGATGGTTCAAAGCAAGCATAAGTCATTTGTGTAACTGCATTTTTTATTTCATCTAGGCCATAACCTAAAGCTATTTTAGCTGCTACCTTAGCTATTGGGTAACCTGTTGCCTTTGATGCAAGAGCTGAGGAACGGCTAACTCTTGGATTTATTTCTATAACTGCATATTCAAAGGAATGTGGATTTAATGCAAACTGTACATTACATCCTCCTTCTATTCCTACAGCATTTATTATATCTATAGATGCACTTCTAAGCATTTGATATTCTTTATCTGATAGAGTTTGACTTGGTGCAACTACTATACTATCTCCTGTATGAATACCAACTGGATCTATATTTTCCATATTACATACAGTAATACAATTTCCGAAGCTGTCTCTCATTACCTCATACTCTATTTCTTTCCATCCCTTAACACTCTTTTCTAGAAGCACTTGTCCTATAGTACTTAGCTGAAGTCCGGATTCTAATATTTCATTTAATTCTTCCTCATTATCAGCTATTCCGCCCCCTGTTCCCCCTAGAGTATATGCTGGTCTTACTATAACTGGATAACCTATTTTATTTGCAAAAGCTCTACCGCTTTCTATATCAGTTATTATTTCACTTTGTATAACAGGTTGCTCTATTCTATTCATCATATTTCTAAAGAGCTCTCTATCTTCTCCCTCTTTTATAGATTCGATAGAAGTTCCTATAACTTTAACACCATATTTTTGTATTATACCTTTATCATAAAGCTCTACAGCTAAATTTAGTCCAGTTTGTCCTCCCATTCCTGCAAGAAGGCTGTCTGGTCTTTCTTTAGCTATAACTTTTTCTACAAATTCTACAGTTAAAGGCTCCAAATAAACTTTATCTGCTACTTCTTTATCTGTCATTATTGTAGCAGGATTGCTGTTTATAAGTACAACCTCTACGCCTTCTTCCTTTAAAGCCTGACAAGCTTGAGTTCCTGAATAGTCAAACTCCGCAGCTTGACCTATAATTATTGGACCTGAACCTATTACTAAAACCTTTTTTATATTTCTATTTAATGGCATATCCGCTACCTCCTAAAGTGCATATTTCATGAATTTATCAAATATATAATCGCTGTCCTTTGGACCTGGACACGCTTCTGGATGGAATTGTACTGAGAATATAGGCAAGTTTTTGTGCCTCATTCCTTCAATTGTTCCATCATTTAAGCTAACATGAGTAGTTTCCATATCTTCTGGAAGTACATCAACATAATATCCATGATTTTGTGAAGTTATATGAACTATATTTTGTTCTAAATCCTTAACAGGATGGTTGCAGCCTCTATGTCCAAACTTAAGCTTTGCTGTTTTTCCTCCAAGACTTAAAGCTAAGAGTTGGTGACCTAAACAGATTCCTACAATTGGTTTCTTTCCTATTAGTTTTTTTATATTTTCTATAACTTCTGTTAAATCCTCTGGATCTCCTGGGCCATTAGATAAAAATATTAAATCAGGATTTACAGCTAAAACTTCTTCTGCTTTTGTATCAGCTGGAAAAACTGTAACTTTACATTTTCTTCTTAAGAAAGATCTTACTATATTTTGTTTTATACCAAAATCCATAATTGCAACATGTTTTTCTTTGCCTTCTACTACATACTTTTCTTCAGTAGTCACATTTTGAACTGCTTCTTTATTTGAGAAAGCTTTTATTTTACTCTTAATCTCATTATAGGAAACCTCTTCTAATGTAATTATACCTTTCATAGTTCCACTATTTCTTAAAATTTTAGTTAAGGCTCTTGTATCTATTCCCTCTAAACCTATTATCTTATTTTGCTTTAGATAATCTTCTAGTTCTAATTCTGATCTAAAGTTACTTGAAGCATTACATCTTTCTCTAACTATAAAACCTTTTACTTTAGGCGATTTTGACTCCATATCTTCTAAGTTTATACCATAGTTCCCTATAAGAGGATATGTCATTGTAACAATTTGACCATAGTAAGATGGGTCGGTAAGAATTTCTTGATATCCTGTCATTCCAGTATTAAATACCACTTCTCCAACACTGTCTTTTAGGTATCCAAATGCATTCCCTTGAAATGTTGCTCCATTTTCTAATATAAGTTTTGCTTTCATAAATAGACCTCCTTCATTTTCTCTAGTAAAAATACACTTTTATTGAAGGATCTTCTTTATTTAAAAGAAAAGGGTAATAAGAGGATTAAATTCTAGAAATTAATCTCCCTATTACCCATTATATTTATGAATTTTAAATTTTTCTTATAACAAAAAGACTTCATCATAATCATACCTCTTCCTGGCCTCACAGGACCAAATTAAAGTGTATTTTTTACTTTGTATTTATAGACAATTTTAATGCATAACTTGCAAACTGTCAAGTAGCTTTCCTTGGGAAGTTATCTATTAATATAAGAAAACATATCATAGGATTTTACCCCCATCCTGAGAATCTTTTACCCTTTGATTGGTTATTAGAGTCATTTTCAGATATACTGGAAGTAGCTCCAACTCTATTAGTATTTTTACTGTCATTTTTTCTTACTTGTTCAGACCTACGCGGCAATAAACCAACTTTAGAATCGACTAAACCAGCTAAAGCTCCATCTTGATTTGTTTCTCTTGGATTTGCCTGTCTATTGTATCTATAATTATTGTAAGGATTACTTCCACTAATTGCTCCTATTGTCATTCCACCTGTTATCTGTCCAAGTTCATTCTCTTCTAATTTTTCTTCTATAGTCTCTTCATTTAATTCTTCTTCTATAATATCTTCATTTAGATACTTTTCCGTTGACATAATAGATACCTCCTAAAATTTCGTTTCTGTCAGTTTTTACTAATTTTATTTATTATATATAAATTCTACTAAGCTTTTTATATTTATGTATACGAAATACTACAAATAGTAGCTCAAAATTTGATTAAAAATATATATTTATTTAAATTATATTAATATAAATTTTTGAGCTACATTTAAAAGTGCTTCGTATAATAAAATGCAAATAAGATTTTATATATTATAAAGGGGGGAATTTACTATGTCGGAGGAAAAGAATGTCAACATAGGACCTGAAAACGCAAAAAAGCTGGCAGATCATGAATTAGACCAAATAGTTGGAGGCTCAATATATGAAAGAACAGACCTAGGAGAAGATGGTCATTATTATACTTCGGGATGTGACTATCATATGCCAAATGGTTGGTGTTCTCACTATTTGCGTGATCCAAAGAAGGAACCTTATATTTTAGGAGATTACAAATATTATTGTATTGCCTGTCAGCATCTTGTAAAGACAAGACTTTAGACTTAACAAACATTTTATGTATAAAATCTCAGACAGTATTAAAAGGCTGGGCTCTGTTTACATTATTTCAAAGCTTAGCTTTTTAATATATTGTCCATTGTATACGCTTTAACTTTATTATTCAATATTCATAAAAAAACTGTCACATCAAATACTTCCTTAACATCTTCATTGCCATTAATTATTTTCATTAGAAGTATTATTGTTTAATCCGAAAACAGTTTAAATACAAAACTTATAGAAATGGAGACTTGAACTATGGAAAATAAAACAAATTTTAATAAATTAATAATAGATGAGGAAATTTCCAGATGTCTTTTGTGTTATGAAGCTCCCTGCAGCAGCTCTTGTCCAGTTCAAAAGAATACACTGGGTATTATTATGTCCTTGAGATTTAAAAATTATAAGGGCGCTTACTATAAAGCTCATGAATATTTAGATAAGCTTGGTGCCTGTGGAGTTGCTTGTAACAATAAAATGTATTGCCAGAGAAATTGTATAAGAGGTAAGATGGACAGACCTATAAAAATAAGAATGATACAAGAATATTTATGTACTGAAGCATCAAAGATTATGGAGGTGAAAACTATTGAATAAAGATCTTTCTATAGAATTTTGTGGTATAAAATGTGAAAATCCTTTTTTTCTTTCTTCTTCTGTAGTGGCAAGTAATTTTGAAATGTGTGCTAAAGCATTGGAAATGGGATGGGCTGGTGTAGTCTTTAAGACCATAGGTTTTTATTTGCCAGAAGAAGTTTCTCCTCGTTTTGATGTTATAGGCAAGGAAAATACTCCTTTTATAGGTTTTAAAAATTTAGAACAAATTTCTGATCATCCACTTGAAGAAAATTTAAAATGGATGAAAGAATTAAAAGAAAAATACCCTCAAAAAATTCTTGTTGCCTCAATAATGGGAGAAAGTGAAGAGGAATGGACAGAACTTTCAAAATTAGTAACAGAAGCTGGAGCAGATATAATTGAATGTAATTTTTCCTGTCCACAGATGATAAGCGAAACAATGGGAGCAGATGTAGGTCAAAATCCAAAACTCGTAAAAAAGTATTGTGAATCAGTTAGAAAAGGAACTCATATACCAATACTTGCTAAAATGACACCTAATCTTGATAATATGGTTATACCTGCTGCAGCCGCTATTGAAGGTGGTGCAGATGGTATAGCCGCTATAAATACTATAAAAAGCATAACAAGAATAGATTTAGACAGCTTTTCACCTTATCCAATTATAAATGGTAAGTCATCTGTATCTGGATATTCTGGAAAAGCTATAAAACCAATAGCTTTAAGATTCATAAGGGATTTAGCAGAAAGCAAGGAACTTGAAGGTGTACATATAAGCGGAATGGGTGGCATAGAAAATTGGGAAGATGCAGTAGAATTTTTACTTTTAGGAGCCTCTAATCTGCAAATAACTACTGCAGTTATGCAATATGGGTATAGAATAATTAAAGATTTGATAAGTGGACTTAGTTATTATATGGAGGAGAAGGGCTTTAAAAAAGTGGAAGAATTAATTGGCTTAGCACTAAAAAATGTAGTTTCAGCAGACAAATTAGATAGAAATTATGTAATTTATCCTAAGTTTGAAGATCATAGCTGTGTAGGCTGTGGAAGATGTTATATTTCCTGTTATGATGGCGGTCATCAAGCTATAAGATGGGAAAGCACTATTAGAAAACCTGTATTAATTAAAGAAAAATGTGTTGGATGCCATTTATGTGCTAAAGTTTGTCCAGTAAATTCCATAGTAAATGGAGATAAAAAATATAAATTAGCTAAAAGATTATAAAAACATGTTGCCATATCTTAAAAGCCAAATTCTATTTTATCTTAGAATCTGGCTTTTTTAAATTCTTAACAGTTGAAAAATATTACTCTTTATAAACTAATTTTCAATATTAACTAAATTTTGAGCTACTATGCTTATTATTTCGTATATATATACAAAAACAAAATAATCTACAATTTTTTATTGGAAAGAAGTGTTTTTTATGAATAGTAATTTAAAAGAGAACTCTAATAATGAATATATTAGAAATTTAGTTAGAAGCTATATGAAATCCATTAGACTAAATATTACCAAAGGCAAAAGAAATAAGTTTAATTTTTCAAATGAAGTAATTTATACTGAAGCTAGAAAAGGTTTTTTAAATGGAAAATATATTGATAGACTTGCTATATTTATGAGAGGAACCGGATGCAGCCAGGTTAAAGAGGTAGGTGGCTGTACATTTTGCGGTTTTTATAATGCTACTAATCTAGGTGAAAAAATTAGTGATAAGGATTATATAGAACAGATTAAAAATACCATAAGCAATAAAAAAATTAATTTTTCTAAATATGGTATTGTTTGTTTGTATAACGATGGAAGCTTATTATGTGAAAAAGAAATAAATTTTAATGCAGTACTAAGTATTATTGATATATTGAACAATATTGAATCTGTAAAGAAAATTGTTATAGAATCTAGAGTTGAAAATATAACAAAAGAAAAATTAACTAGAATAAGACAATCGACAAATAAAGAGTTTGATATAGCCGTTGGATTCGAATCTGCAAATCCATTAGTTAGAGATTTATGTATAAATAAAAGCTTTGATTCAAGTACCTTTGAAGAAAAAATTATGATTTGCAATGAAAATAATATAAATCTTACACCTTTACTTATGGCGAAACCTCCATTTCTTACTGAAAAAGAAGCTATTGAAGACTTTGTTAACAGTTTACAATACCTCAATCAGTTTAATATAAAAAGAATAGATATGGAACTTCCTACTGTTGAAGAAAATACTTTAACATATAATATGTGGATAAAAAACATGTATACCCCTCTTAAATTATGGTCTGTAGTAGAAATATTAAAAAAGAAAGAAGAATTAGGGTTAAAAATACCTGTTCACATAAGTCCTATGAATTATTCAGTTTCATCAAAGGCAAAAGCGTCGAATTGCGATTATTGTGACAATCATATGCTTAAACTATTTGAGAAATATAATGAACATGGTGATGTTTCTATATTTGATAAAATTAATTGTACTTGTAAACAAGAATGGGAAAAGTTACTTATAACTAAAGCACCTGATGAAAATTTACCACAATATATAGAAAAAGTAGTTCTGAAATTAATGGAAGACGTAAAAGATTTGAAGATTATTGACTGAAAAACTAATTGTACAAATGTATGTGAACATTATCCAAAATTATTTGGATAATGTTAGTTAATTTTCTTGCAAAATAGTGTAATATAAATATATAGAATTTTATATTTTCACTACTCCATAAGAAACATAGTATAATATGAATCATTAAACAATGAGGTTTTCACTCAAATTAAGTCGTTTATTGTAGGAGATGATGTTGATGATAAAAGAATATCCATCTAATGTTGGATTATTAAAAACAAAATATAGTACTCCTAGGACAAATAAGCATCTGCTGCCACGTATGACTATCAATCACAAGCTGGAAGACTCCTTGAGCCACAAGCTCACTATCATAACAGCTCCTGCAGGTTATGGTAAAACTACTGCTGTGCTTAAATGGCTTGAAGGTATTTCTCTGTCCTCTGCCTGGTTTTCTATTGATGAAGGTGACAACGACCCTTTTATATTCTGGAACTATTTCTGTGCTGCACTCAACCACATTTCAGATGGTATTAGCAAAGCTACAGAATATATTTTTACATCCCAGGAGCTTTTTAAAGCAAATGTCCATCTGAGCATTATAATTGATAAATTATCAACTATATCCTCAAATTTTTTATTTATACTGGATGATTTCCATCTAATTACAACCCCTGCTATTCTTGATGGTCTCTCCTACTTTATAACTTATCTGCCTTCAAACATGCACCTTATAATGATAAGCAGGATTAATCCTCCTTTGAAACTGGCAAAACTTGGCTTAAAAGAAGATTTGGTACGAATCCAAGCAAAAGAACTCCGTTTTGAAACTAAAGAAATCTCTAAGTATTATGAATCAAGAGGATATTTTCTGCAAGAAGAAGATATTCATAAAATTGAACGTTATACAGAAGGTTGGGCAGCTGCACTAGTTGCTGTAGCTCTCTCCCTTAAAGATGAAAAGAATAGGCATAATGTCATAAGCAACTTTGGAAACAGTAATTTGTATATAGAAAACTACCTTGTTGAAGATGTTTATAATACATGGACAAGCGAACAACAGGACTTCATGGAAATATCATCTATTTCAGACAAGCTGTGCGCACTTCTTTGCGAAGAAATCACTAGTTATGATGGCAGTAAATTACTAAAAGAACTGTATACTCAGAACAGCTTTCTTGTAGCCCTTGATTATGAAGGTATATGGTTTAGATACCATCCCCTTTTCTTAGATTTTCTAAGAAAAAAGCTGCTGAAAAGGGATGCTGCCTCAATTCAAGCTCTACACCACAAAGCAGGGGAATGGTTCAAAGCACATGGCTTTTTTAACGAAGCAATCGATCACTTTTTAAAAGGATTTTATTACGAAACCGCTCTGCCTCTTATAGAAAAACACAGCCAAAAATCAATAAGAAAAGGAGAATATTCAAAGGTTATTTCATGGGTTGAAAAGCTGCCAGACAAATATGTTGAAAATTCTCTGATGATTCTTCTTGTAAAAGCAACATATCTTGTAGAGACAGATGATTTCACGAAAGCTTGGAAGTGTTTGGAACGAATAGAATTGTTGTTAAGTATGGATAATATATTTTCCAAAGACTTCAATACAATCTATTTTCTAGTTAAATCTAATTTTTTTATACGACAGGGTAATATCGAGAAAATCTTACAACCTATTATGGAAGCTGCTGCCTGTGGTATAAGCAATGTTATGAGTACAGAATATATGGATATTAATCTATTTGATGTTTCTATTTTCCGTGCTCCATATCATTCACTAATAAAAATGTTCAAAAAAAATTTTACTGAATATAATTCATTTGTCTGGAATTATAGAACCCTAATCAGTACAAATCCTGGATATGCACCACTGATTAAAGGTGAATTGTATTATGAAAAGGGTAAACTAAACGAAGCCCTCCCAGAATTGCTTGCATCCATTGACGAAGCTGTAAATGCTCATTGTGCAGGTGCTTTGATTCCTGCAATGATTACCCTAGCAAAAATAAAGCGTGCTCAAGGTGACATACAAGGTGCCCTGGAAGTTACTCATGAATGTGAAAATAAGGTAGCAGAATTCCATAAACCTCACTGGATTTATATGCTTCGGGCCTTTAAAATCCGACTTTATATTGATCTAGATGATACGAAATTGGTAAATAAATGGCTTGATGAAAACAGGCTAAATATTTACCAGAATATTGTGAGGGCACAGGAATATGAACTTATTGTACTTAGTCGAGTTTTGATTTACAAACAGCGTTATAATGATGCCAATATACTGCTAAACCGGCTTTTAAGCTTTGCTAAGGCACAAAAGAAAGATCACAGCATAGTTGAAATGCAAAACCTTCTTGCTATTGCAGCACTAAAAGACATGAAAGAGGAAATTGCTGAAAAGCACTTTAAAAATGCCCTTTCCATAGGAATTAAGGAAGGCTATGTTAGAAGTTTTGTGGATGAGTTTACTCCTATGATTTCTTTACTGGAGATGTATGTCAAAAATAATAACAAGAGAAACAGATTGCTAGTTTATGCAGAAAATATACTCAGCCAGACAAAAGATGCTGTTAGGCATTTTATAGTTCCTACAAATTCAGATGCAATAGAAAATCTTCTAACTACTATGGAAAAGAAAGTTCTTCGTCTGATAATAAATGCCTATACCAACAAAGAAATTGCAGAAAATCTAGGAATAACCCTCAGAACAGTAAAAGCTCATACCAGTAATATATATGCAAAATTGGGAGTAAAAAACCGTATGCAGTGTATAAAAAAAGTAAAAGAATCATCTGTGTGAATGATGTAGATAAACACGCTAGACACTTAACTTATACTATAAGAGTTATTAGCAATATTGGAAAGAAGCAAATATGTTTTTAGAGGACAATGAAGGTCAGTTTTCTTCTTCACGTCAGAAAAGTAAGAGTTTTTTAAATTAAAGATTTTTCGCAGTGTATCGGATAAAAATCCTCCTTCAATGTCCTCTGTCAATTCTCAACTGTTATATTGGTTCTTTGGATTTTGACTAAAATTTCTAATATATAATCTTATTCTTATTCTTAAATCGTTTTCTCGACCTTGGATCTATTTTCCTCCCCATATAATCAAGTAGAACTGTAAGTAGCCAGGAAATAACAAAGTATATTATTGCAACCATTATTAGTGGAAAGAAGGCATCAAAGGTACGACTTCTTATAATATCACCTGCTTTTGTTAAATCTTGCACTGCAATATATCCAACAATAGAGGTGCTCTTTAAAACAGAAATTACTTCTCCTTTGTAAACTGGGAGCACTTGCTTTATCGCTTGTGGCATAATAATATATAAAAAGGTTTCTATTTTTGTAAATCCTGCAGCAATGCCGGCCTCTTGCTGCCCTTTATCTATACTCAATATAGCAGTCCTAAACATCTCTGATGCATAGGCTGCAAAGTTCATACCAAAAGCAATAACAGCAGCAAGCACAGGATCTATATTTACTGATGCAAAAAACACATAAAAAATCAACATCAAGAATACAAGCATTGGCGTGCCACGTAAAATTGCTATATAGACCGATGCAATATTGCTTAGAAAGCTATTACCTGACATTCTCATAAAACAAATTAACATTCCAAGAATAGTACCAAATATGACAGCAAGGCTTGCTATAATAATAGTAATCTTAAGACCATCTATTATAAGCATGTACCTGTTTTCCAATATTATATTATTATAAAAACTATCTCCTATGCTTTTGATAAAGGACTGCTTGCCCACCTCTTGTTTAGTCTCAGCATCATACTTTGCAAGGTTCTCTTTTAGCACCACAATCCCAGCACCTAGTTTATAATAGGAATCCGAAAAATTTATCTTCTTTTTTCTTTCCTCAGTTATCACAAGCGTACTTGTTATCATATCAATTTTATTAGCAGAAACAGCCGCAATCAAACTGCCAAATTCCATATCCGAAAACACAAGTTTTTTTCCGAGTTCTGCTGCAAAACGCTGTGCCATCTCAACATCAAAGCCAACCATTTTTCCATCTTTTACTGTTGTAAAAGGTAGCCCTTTATCACTGACAATTCCAATCACTAAAGTTCCGTTATTTTCTTTATTTACTATTTTCGGCATACTTTGTGAACCATCAGTTATCCATCTTTTTACCATATCATCATAAACACCATTGCTCTTAATCTTTTTTAAAAAACCATTAAAATCTTCTAGAAGCTTTGTATTATTTTTATTAAAACCCATTCCAATGGGGTTTTCATATATATTTTTTTCTAAAAACTCCATGCTTTTATCATTTCTAAGTATTTCCATCATAGTCTCACGTGTATAAAATGCAGCGTCTATCTTTTTTGACTTTAATGCAACTACAACATCCGATACACTTTTATATTGTAAAATCGTTGCATTAGGATAGTGTTTCATAGCATAATCATCCTGAACAGATCCTAGTAGTACCCCTATACGCTTGTTTTTTATATCTTCCGCTGTAGTAAATTTTTGTGAGTTATCTACTTGTGCCCCATAAACCTTTACTCTGTAGCTTATAAAGACAATAAAACATAACAAACCACAAAGTATACCTGCTAAAATTTTTTTCATAATAATTAATCTCTCCTTTCCTACATATTAGTGCAATACCTGTCCAAATTGAATATTTTCATTATATACTTTTAATCTCCATCGATATGCTATTTTTACCATTTATACACTCTTCCTTAATATTTTCTGTGAAATTATTAATAATTGCGCGGCTTATATCATCCACTCCTAGTTTATCTTCCAAAGGACTAGGTAACTCATTAATGCTGGTAACTTTTATAATTAATTTATCAATTTTTTCAAAATAATCAAAATCGAGTTCCATTGGTGGTTTATAAATGGCAATAAGCTCCTCAGTAAGCAGAAGAATTTTTTGTACTAGCTTTGGTGATAAATATTTTTCACAGAAGCTTTTAATTTCACCATTCATACCATAAAAGTCAAAACTATCACTATTGATATCATAATGGAAGCTTCTTATTCTATTAATAAAGGTTTTTGTTTTTTCTTTTTGCGGATTTTGAAATATTTCCTCTGGCGAACCCTCTTCATATATAACGCCTTCATCCATATAAAAAATCCTGTTTGAAACATTCCTTGCAAATTCCATTTCATGAGTTACAATAGCCATAGTCATGCCATCCTTGGCCAACCTCCTAATTACAGATAAAACTTCACTTACCATTGTAGGATCAAGGGCTGAAGTTGGCTCATCAAATAGTATTATCTCCGGTTCCATAGCAAGGCATCTTGCAATAGCAATTCTTTGTTTCTGTCCCCCTGAAAGCTCATCAGGATAACTGTCCGCTTTTTCTTCAAGCCCTACCATTTTGAGTAATTCAAAACCTCTCCTTTTTGCCTCATCCTTGCTTTTGCCAAGCAATTTAATAGGTCCCAAGGTAAGGTTATTAAGAACAGAAAGATGTTCGTATAGATTAAAGCTTTGAAAAACCATACCCATTTTCTGTCTTAGTTTAGGTACATTTGCTTCCTTAGAAAGAATATCAACTCCATCAATCTCAATACTACCACCAGCTGGTACCTCCAGTAAGTTAAGACACCTCAAAAATGTACTTTTTCCTGTTCCTGAAGGGCCAATGATTGATATAACCTCACCTTTTCTTATCTGACAGTTAACGTCCTTTAAAACCTCTAAATCTCCATATTTTTTCGACATATGTGATACATTTATCATATTACTCACCGCACCTCTCTTACTTATTTCTATATACTTACGTAGTAAAATTACTTTCTTTTACTGTAAACTTAATCTTAGACTTTGATTGTTTTCTTGCTCTTGGATCTATCTTCCTTCCCATATAATCAAGCAGCATTGTAAGTAACCAAGATAGAATAAAGTATATTGTTGCTACCATTATTAGTGGAAAGAAGGCATCAAATGTACGGCTTCTTATAATATCTCCTGCTTTTGTTAAATCTTGTACTGCAATATATCCAACGATAGAAGTATTCTTTAAAAGAGAAATGACTTCTCCTTTATAAACTGGAAGCACCTGCTTTATTGCTTGTGGCATAATAATGTATAAAAAAGTCTGTACTTTTGTAAACCCTGTTGCAATGCCAGCTTCCTGTTGCCCTTTATCTATACCCAATATAGCAGTCCTAAACATCTCTGAGACATAGGCTGCAAAATTCATACCAAAGGCAATAATAGCAGCAAACACAGGATCTATATTTACCGATGCAAAAAACACATAAAAAATTAACATTAAAAATACAAGTATTGGCGTACCACGTAAAATTGCTATATAACCCGATGCAACATTGATTAGAAGCCTATTCCTTGACATTCTCATAAAACAAATTAACATTCCAAGGATAGTGCCAAATACGGCAGCAAGACCTGCTACAATAATAGTAAGCTTAAGACCATTTACTATAAGCATATATCTATTTTCAAGTATTATGTTATTATAAAAACTATCACCTATGCTTTTGATGAAGGAAGATTCAGTCTTATCGTGATTAGTTTCAGAAGCATAGCTTGCAAGATTCTCTTTAAGCACCAAAACCCCAGTACCTAGTTTATAATAGGGATCTGAAAAATTTATCTTCTTTTTTCTTTCCTCAGTTATAGCAAGTGCACTTGTTATCATATCAACTTTATTGGTAGAAACAGCCGCAATCAAACTACCAAATTCCATATCCGAAAACACAAGTTTTTTTCCAAGTTCTGCTGCAAAACGCGTTTCAATCTCAACGTCAAATCCAACTAGTTTTCCATCTTTTACTGTTGTAAAAGGCAGTCCATCATCACTGACACCTCCAACCACCAAAGTTCCGTTATCTTCCTTATTAGGTATTTGCGGCATGCTCTGTGAGCCATCAATCATCCATCTTTTTACCATATCATCATAAACACCATTACTTTTAATTTTTTTCAAAAAACTATTAAATTCTTCTGAAAGCTTTGTGTTATTTTTATTAAAGCCTACTCCAACAGGTACTTCATACAAATTTCCCCCTAAAAACCCCATACTTTTATCAGCTTTAAGTATCTCCATCATGGTTTCACGGACATTAAGTATAGCGTCTACCTTTTTTGACTTTAACGCAACTAAGGCATCTGATGAACTTTTATATTGCAAAACAGTTGCATTAGGATAGTTTTTTAATGCATACTCAGCCTGAAGAGATCCTAGTAATACTCCAATCCGTTTATTTTTTATGTCTTCCACTGTAGTAAATTTTTGTAAATCACCTTTTTTATTAGATCCTTGTGACCCATAAACATTTACTCTGTACTCTATAAAAAAAGTAAAACATAATAAGATACAAATTATACCTGTTAAGATTTTTTTCATAATAATTAGTTCCCCTTCCCTTTCTATAATTTATAAATTCTTTAATTGAGCTCGTCATGTTATTTATACGAAACACTTTTAAAAGTAGCTCAAAAATAAGAAAAGAGTTAGAAAAAATTCTTTGTTTATTATCGCGAATATATTTTTGCATTTTCATATTTTTATGAGCTACTATTTTATTTCCTTCGTATAAATAAAATAACAAAAGAAATAAAAATTTAGGAGGATATTTTGCTATGATAAAGGAAAAAGAAAAATTTTCTAACTCAAACAATCAAGATTTTGATAAGTTGTCAGATGATACTCTAAATTTTGCGACTGGTGGAACTACTTATTGGCTCTGCGGAAATGATGGATATAGCGATGGCTGTCTAAACTGTGAATGGTTTTATCTAGATGATACAACTGATGTTAATAAGATTTTTTACTACTGTATTTCCACAACACCCAATACATTATTAAAAGAGGAGTTAAAAACAAGTCCAAGAAAATATTAAAAGTAAAATCATTGTTGTAAACTGTCAAGCCGAATCGATTCTTCTTCAAATTTGATGGGGCTGCCCTAAAACTAAGTTAGTTTTAGGGCAGCCCTTAAATATTAGAGTTTTTCAGCAGGGCCACTATGACAATCTGGATACTTACACTTATAATATCTATACCAAGTAGTCCCTTTTAGATGTTCTTCGTGACTCAATGCTCCACAAAGTGAACATTTTTTTGTCGCTATTTTACTGCAACTTGTAGTACCATGATAATCCGAGTTTCCTGGATTTCCGTCTTCTTGCCCTCCAGTAATTTTTTCAAGCTGATTATCTGAAAGCAAATTTTCTTTTGAATCTTGTGATTTCATAATTTAATTTCACTCCTTCATAATGTTGTAGTTATCTATTAATACGGAAAACTTAAAAAAGCAGCTCATAATTAGTTAAGTCTAAAGTCACTTTCGCTGCAAAGACGAAATAGTAAATTAGCAGCTAAACACCTCCTATATTCAGAACTTGCTCGAATATCATCAATAGGTGAAACCCCTAAAGCAGCCATTTTTCCTGCTTGAGAGAGTGTTGTATCGGATAAAACCTTCCCTTTAAGAAAGTTTTCTACTTCTGGTAGTATCATTACAGCAGGACCAACGCTGCCCCAGGCCAATTTAATCTTTTCTACAGTTCCATTGGAATTTAGCTGAAGCATCACAGCTAAACTGGCAATAGCAATGGCTAGCGCCTTACGTTTGCCAACCTTGTAATAAGCAGAAAAAGTATTAGATTCTAAAAACGGAATATAAATACCTGTTACAAATTCTCCCTGTTTCAGTATTGTTTTGCCTGAATCTTTAATAAACTCAGCAATGGGCACACAGCGTTTTTCAACTTGACCATAAATCTCAATCTTTGCATCAAGAACATAAAGTGATGGTAAAGTATCTCCTGCTGGAGATGCAGTACACAAATTTCCACCTAAGGTTCCACTGTGACGAATAAGTGGTGAACCAAGTACGGACAATGCATCATGCATCCCTTTGAAACGCTGCTTGATAATCGGTAGTTCTAGAAGCTGCTGATGAGTCACACCAGCACCAATAAAAATATTATTTTTACCCTCCTCTACTTGCTGTAATTCACTTAAATGCTCTATAGAAAATAACGCAGATGGTTTATCGCCATGTTTTCGAAGTTTAACTAAAAGATCAGTACCACCTGCTAATATTCGTCCATCAGAGTAAATCTCAAACAATTCTCTTAGCTCCCTAAAAGTACGAGGGAAAAAAACTTCCATTACTCACACCCACCCTTCAACAAGTCAGCTGCAGCCAAAGTTGCTTCCACAATTTTTTGGTAACCTGTGCAACGACATAAATTACCGCTTAACCCCTCTCTAATTTCCTGACGAGTTGGCTTAGGATTGCGATGCAGCAAATCAAGCACGGATAATATCATACCTGGAGTACAGAAACCACATTGTACTGCACCATGATTAATAAATGCTTGCTGCACTATATGGAAGCCGCCCTCAGGTGCTACCCCTTCGATTGTAGTTACTTTTCTGCCTTCAAGCTGAGATGCTAGAAGCAAACAAGAAAGACGGCTTATTCCATCAAGGAGTATGGTGCAGGCACCACATTCACCAGCACCACAGCACTCTTTTACTCCAATTAATCCAAAATCTTCTCTTAGAAGGTCAACTACTCGTCTATCAGGCTGAGTATCTACTACTGTTTCCTTATCATTAAGTATAAAACTTATTCTCATCGAACAGCCTCCCTTCCAGTTTGACGAAGAGCTAATAATATTTTTTCCCCAGACAGCGTCCCCTCTGTAATACGCTTTCCTATAATGGATGCAAGTCCATTAGCAACAGCTGGTAAAATGCCATCTATACCAATTTCACCTGCACCTTTCATACCATATGGTCCATCATACTCTGCCAAGGATACAGTAATTATTTCCATATCAGGTATATCCATAGCTGTTGGTATAATATAAGTAGAAAAATCATTTGTCCTTATTTTTCCATATTTTAGAGAAAAATCTTCAAACATAGCATATCCAATTCCCTGAGCAGCACCACCTTGAATTTGCTGTTCAAAAACCTCAGGATTTAATACGCAACCAGCATCAATACAGTTCAGCAACTCACATATTGATGTTTCACCAGTTAAAGTGTCCAGCTCCACCCTAACTAACTGCACACCATAGGAAAAAACTCTATGAGGATATCCATGACATCTTAGATTTTTACCTGTCTTCATTACTTGTTTGTTTACTGGAGTTGTATAGCTGTAGGTAGTTGCCCTTTCGCTGACATCCATAGATCCTGCAACCATTTTTAGAGGAAGCTCCATACCAGAAGGCTGATGTAAAATTCGCCCAGGTAGCAACACTAAATCATCAATATTCAATTGCTCTAACATCTGAAAAGAAAATAACAGCAATGCCCTTTCCAAAATTCGTTTTTTAAGTATATTCGCCGCCTCTCTTACTGCATTTCCATAGGTAAAGGTTGTACGACTACTAGAAGATGAAGCTGAAGGTAGGGTCTTTGCTGTATCTGTCATAACTATTTCCATATTATCATAGCCTTGAAACAAAACATGTCCTGCAATTTGCAGATAAGTTGAGGCGTTACCCTGCCCCATATCTCCCACACCAATATAAACAATAATACGACCATCATAAGAGAGTTCTAACTTGGCATTTGCATAATCTGCAATAACGGGACCAAAACCAATGCCATGATAACAAGCTGCTATGCCGACACCTCTTCGTTTAAAAGCTGGAGCACTATCTATCCATGACTGACGCTCCTGCCACAGCCTATGCTTTGATACCTTTTCCAAACATTCTTCCATACCTACAGTTTGGGTAAGCAATACTCCTGCCGGCGTAACACTACCCCGTCGGACAGCATTTTTAATTCTAAACTCCATTGGATCAATTCCTGCTGCCTTAGCTAGTTCATCTATTACCTGCTCCATTCCTGCTGCTGCCTGTGGTACTCCAAAGCCACGAAAGGCACTAGCAACTGGGTTATTAGTATAAACAACAGTTCCTCTAATTTGCGTATGTGCAATGCAATAGGGACCACCAGCATGTTCCATTGCCAGCTCAAGAACTTCTCCACCAAGGGCTGCATATGCACCTGTATCCATTAAAATGCTGCAATCAAGAGCTTGCAAAATACCTTCCTCATTACATCCTAATTTATATTCCATAACAGCAGGATGTCTCTTTGTTCCTGCTAAAAATCTCTCTTCTCTTGAATACCACATTTTTACTGGTCTTCCACCTGAATTAAGTGCTGCAAGAGCTAAAAATCCCTGTACTGTAATGCCATCTTTGCCGCCAAAAGCACCTCCTAAATAAGGTGCCATAATTCTAAATTTGTTTGGAGGTATTTTCAAGGCCCCTGCCAGCTCCAGCCGATCCCTAAAAGGAGTCTGAGTTGAAGCAATAATAGCTATACTACCATCCTCCTCCAACCACGCTACTCCACATTCTGTTTCAAGACAAGCATGGTCCTGCCAATTTACCGAAACTAATACTTCTGCAGTGTATGCACAGTCCACTAAAGCCTCTGCACCCTTGCCACAGCTGATTTCGGAACTGAGCAGCACATTACCGCAAGCTCTATTTGGATGAAGGATTACCGAGTCTTCTTTTAGAGCTTCCTTAGGATCAAACACAGCGGGCAGTGGCTCATATTCGACTAAAATAGCAGCTATTGCCTTCTCCAGTATATCTTTCGTCTCAGCAGTCACTAATGAAACAGCCTCGCCATAATGACGAACTATACCATCTGCTAGTATAGGCTGATCCTTTTCAAAAATTCCCAGCCTATTACTTCCCAGTACATCTTCACCTGTCAATACTGAAATAACACCAGCCATGTTTTTCGCCTGTGAACTATCAATACTTATAATCTTAGCATGAGGATATGCAGACCGCTTAATACCTGCCCACAAGTAATTTTGAGGATAATAATCCGCCGCATACTTTTCTTCGCCTGTCACTTTAGTCAAAGCATCAAATCTAATTGCAGATCTTCCAATGACAGGAGATTCACAGGTTATAGGACGATTAATCTGACACATGGTTTTCCACATAATCAATAATACTTCCTAGTGTCTTTAGCTTTATCACAGCTGCACCATCCACAATAAAATCAAAGGTATCCTCAATGTCAGCAAGCAGCCAGCTAAATCCTAGCGAATCTAATCCAAGTAGTGTTAATTCCGTGTCCATTTCAATTGTCTCCGGAGTAATATTTTCTTCTACACGTTTAACAATCATTTCCCTCAAGTGATTTTCAATTTCTTTTCTATTCATCTTTACATCTCCTTGTATACATTTATTCACTTTATCTTCTCTTCCTCATCAATAGCTTTGGCTGTAGCCTCTGGCATATTATAATACCCTTTCATTTGAGAAGGGCTTTTAATGCAAAGAACCCTTCCTTTCACTACATCAATGGACAACAGTTAATTATTAAAGATCTCCCCTTACTTCTTGCCAATCATTTTTAATAAACTCCATAATTTTCTTAGATCTCTTACTATAAAGTTTTACACCTTGAAAATTAGGTAGACCTACTATTTTTTGCATAAAGAAACCATCATCATCAAACCATCGAGGCAGTGCTCCCCCAAAAAAGTAACCTCTCTTACGCAAAATATCAACTGCCGCACCAGTACACGGACGGGTAAGTCTCATAAACACTTGTGTAACCACGATACCTGCTGCTTTTGTCTTAACTTCTAAGTTGTTTAAATAAACTTCAAAATCACTACCTATTTCATCAATAGTAATCCTTGCCACCCCTGCATTGTTAAATATCTGTAGTTCTCCCACCGTTGAAATTTCCCCTGGCAGCACACCCTCCGATGTAACAAAGCAATGTCCACAATCCGCTGCTTCATAGATTTCTTTCAATATCTCTTCATAAACCTTAGGAAGATAGATGGTCTGCAGTTTATTTTTAAAGTTATAAAAAACAACTAATGTGGAAACACGGCCATTGGCTGCTTGTGAATTAGCTTGACTATAGGATTCAGCAGGTATCAAATCCACCTCTAGTCCCGTTTCATAACCTCCATGTCTCACAGCTGATTGCTGGGTAAATAAATGATTACATACCGCTTCGCCCCATACCTGCTCTAATCCATAACGTTGCGGAATTTTTTTTAAAGACTCACCGATCAACTTCATAGCTATCCATGACTTTCTATAATCATGCCTTACCATCAATTGTCCGTATTCGTATAACCTTTTATTTGGAGGTGATGATTGATATAAAGCAGCTTGTCCAACTACCTCTCCATCCTCAGTACGGGCAACCATTCGATAGGTTTCACCTGCATTGCTCTGACGTACGAGTTCCTTTGTGTCATACACTTCTTTTCTTGGATAATCATCTCCGTAAATTGCCCGATACAAATCCACTACACCCTGAGCATCCTCTGAAGTAAAAAAATCAATTCTCCATGGCTTTATTGCTGACTCTCCATACATATCTATATCTCCTTCTTTATTATAATCTTGGATAGCTTAAATAATCTTTCTCAGTGCTCTAACAAAGCCTTCCATCACAGACAGACTGTTCAGTGTCACTCTGATATAATTAGGATATCGAAAACCAGTCATGGTACGTACCATGTAACCTAAATTCATGAGTTTACGATATGCCAGCGTATCGCTGAAGGGTAAACGAATCATTATATAATTACCTTCACCCGAGACATAATGCAGTCCCATTGACTCTAATTCCTTTTTTAAATATTCCTTAGATTCTTTTATTAATGCCTTAGTCCTTTTAATATGACCGCCATCATCCTCTAAGGCTGCAATAGCCGCTTCCTGTGCCAGAACATTTACTGAGTATACAATACATGTACGACGAATTACATCTACAATATCAAGGTTTCCTGCTAAGTATCCAATACGAAGCGCCGCCAATGCATACATTTTAGAAAAAGTACGAAAGACAACCAAATTAGGATATTCATCAATTAATTGCATTGCATTTGGAAAATCCTCTGCCTCGGCAAATTCAGCATAAGCTTCATCTACTACTACAATCTGGCGCCCATTTACCCTATCAAGAAAAGCCCTTAACTTTTCTTCATTCCAGTAACTTCCTGTAGGATTATTTGGATTGCATACAAAAATAATTTTCGTCCTTTTATCTACTGCTGCTAGCATAGCTTCATCATCAAAGCCATAGTCCTTTAGAGGCACCAATCGACTTTCAAAACCTGAAAAGTCCGCCACCCACTCATAAACAGCAAAAGTTTTATCTGCAGTTATAATATTGTCTCCTTGCTGACAGAATGCCTTTATTACAAAAGCAATAACTTCGTTAGCACCGTTACCTACTATAAAGGAATCCGGTGAAAGCCCGTAAATTTCACCTAGCCGCTGCCTCAAATGATAAGCATCACCACTGGGATAAATAGCCGCTCTCTCTGGCAAAAAACTTCTGATTGCTTCTAAGGCCTTAGGTGGAGGACCAAGTACATTTTCATTATTGTTCATTCGGTATAAAAAGGAACAATTATACATTTGTTTTAATATATCATCAGGTTTACTAGGAATATACGGCTCAATTTTATTAATATAAGCTGGTACTAGCTCTTTAAGGGGAGGAAACTTGCTTGGCATATTTATTCGCCTCCCTCATATTCAAATACAACAATATCGCCCTGTCCACCACATGGTAACAGGAAGGAAGGCTCAAATCCCACAGTCTTAAGATCTACTGCTAAAATAGATTCTAGTTCTTTTCCAGTATCCAGTTCAAAAAATATATCTTTAAATCCCTGTTTTTTTAAAGAAAAAATATATTCTTTTAATACGTTCTGTGCATCTTCCCCAACCACCAAAGTTGAAAGAACAGCCTGTTTTTGATTTTTATCCACTGACACTGAAAATACAGAATAAGCTTCTCTTTTTTCACCTGCCGCTTTAACAGAAATGATACTGCGTGGCAGAAGAAGACGTTCATAGGATTTCTCTACAAAATCCTTTAATGAAGAATCAACAAAAACCACCATCCCTGTATCCTCTTCTAGTTGACGATACATAGCAGTATTATTTTGAGCTTGTACTTTTTTAAATACAGGCATACCTAACTCTTCAAAATAGCCCTTAGGAGTTTCCTTTGTTGGTTTTCTAATAACTATGCCACTAACACTGGAACGAGCTAATTTTTCAAGAACTTTCTCCACTAGATCTGCTGCTAATCCCTCTTTAAAAACATATGGACCATATGCTTCAGCCAGCTTGCCGCTGACCTTCCACAGCATACCGCCGCCTACATTACCTTTATCATCAACAGCCACTACTGTCTCATATTCACTGCTATCTACCATATCAACAACCTTGCCAGGAAATCGGAAGAAATCTGGAGCTTCTGTGTCATAAAAATTGATTACCTGCTGAGCAAACTGTTTTAAATTCTCATGTCCACCACTATTAATCTTATAGTTTGCCTCAGGAGGCATTGACAATTTGTTCACCATTTCAGGGTATTGTTTTTCAACTAAAAAATATAAGCCCATTTCCTTATCCTGCTCCATTACAAGCTTAAAGCAATCCACCATTCGGGCTGTCAATAATATACCCATCTCCTCTAGGAATTTCTCATCTTCAACATTAGCTGCAGCGGTTCTATTCATGACTCTTGTTGGCAGTGAATGAGGTGAAATAAAGCAAGCAATTTCCACATAATATCCACCTGACCTGGCAGTCAAACGCATAGTTTCTCCTTCTTTTGCCTGTGCCGCAATAAATACAAAAAGCTCTTCGACCGCTAACCCAAGTCGCTTACTTCTCATGTCATCTAATCCAAATGCTTTAGCCGCACTTTCAGCAAAACCTGTGGCCAAAGGCAGCATTTCCATTACAAGTAATGTTCTAAGTTCAACCTCTTTATGCTCTTTCATACCAACTCTCCTTTATCTTTGATTATTAATTCATAGTTTATCTCCTTGATATATGAATGGTTTCAGTAATTGCAAGCATTTAAATCCTTTAACATAATAAACAGTTTGAATTACATTTATAAAAATTATGTAATTTCATAAATTGCTTTCTTAATTTTTATATACGACACACTTTTAAATGTAGCTCAAAAATAAAAAGAGAGTTAGAAAAAATTTCTTTCTCTCTTTTTATTTTTAATCTATATCAGAAATAGCAATTCTATAATACTTATATTTCAAAAGATATTCAAATATTTTTATTTTTAATATTTTATGAGCTATTATTCTACTCCTTTCGTATATACAAATAGAGTTAAAATTGTAGGAGGTATCTAATATGTCAATAGAAAATAAAAAGTTAACTGAAAATGCAAAGGAAATGAAGCTTTCAGATGAGCAGTTAGAACACATAGCTGCAGGAAAAAAGCATAAACACCCTTACGATGGTCATCCTCACATTGAGGAATATGGTTATGTTTTTTACTGCACAGCACCTGGAATTGCAATATGGAACTTCTTTCAAAGTGATATGAAATCTTAGACAATACAAAAAAGCTAGGCTATAATTACATTATTTTAAAGCCTAGCTTTTTATATCTTGTCCATCATATAATATTCAAATTTTTTACTCAATGTTCAATATTCCTGAAAAACCTGTCACCTCAAATACTTCCTTGACAGTTTCATTTGCATTAATTATTTTCATTGTTGCAGCAAGTGCATTTATTTTCTTTTGTGCTATAAGAAGCACCCTAAGACCTGCACTGCTTATATAGTCTAATGCCTCAAAATCAAATACAAGGTTTATTTTTCCCTCCTGAAATACTTTTTCAAGCTCTTCTCCAAGTTTACTACTAGTTATTGTATCAAGTCTTCCAGAAAGTGCTAGGGTTACTACATCTTCGTTTTTAATTTGTTTTATCTCCATAAATAATCCTCCATCCTTTTTTGATTAAGTTTTATTAAGGCTTTTTGCTTATTTAGAATTTTTATACCAATTAATTCCTCTTTCTTCCTCATATAATTATAATATATAAATTATTTACCTACAAGGTAATTGTATTGTTATAGAGTTTAAGAGTCTCTCACCCTAATTTATACTCAGGTATATGCTGTCCAAAAGGAATAAAACTTTCAGAAGAACAATTGGGTTAAATGAGCCTAACACTTTTAATGTAAATAAACAGAACATATGCTGGATTGCTATGCATATGTTCTGTTTTCATTTTTGTGCTCTATAACTTTCTTATTCAATGTTCAATATTCCTGAAAAACCTGTTACATCAAATACTTCCTTAACAGTTTCATTTGCATTGATTATTTTCATTGTTGCAGCAAGTGCATTTATTTTCTTTTGTGCTATAAGAAGCACCCTAAGTCCTGCACTACTTATATAATCTAATGCCTCAAAATCAAATACAAGATTTATTTTTCCATCCTGAAATACTTTTTCAAGCTCTTCTCCAAGCTTACTGCTTGTTACAGTATCAAGTCTTCCAGAAAGTTTTAAGGTTACTGCATCTTCGTTTTTGGTTTGTTTTATCTCCATAATAATTCTCCATTCTTTTTGATTAAATTAAATATATACACCTACTCAATTCCCTTCCGTATAATCAAAATGTTCTTATTATCAACGTTCTTATATTCAACACTATCCATAATTTTTTTTACCATAAAGATACCTAGTCCCCCAATCTCTCTTTCCTCTATAGACTTTGTAATATCGGGGTCTATCTTTTCAATAGGATTATACGGTGTTCCTTTATCTTCAAATTCAATTATAACTTCATTATCCACTGCCACACGAATAGTAACTGGTCCAACTTCAGGTTTATATGCATAACTTGATATATTCACAAAAATTTCTTCAATGGCAATATCTATTTGAGTCTGCACCTTCATGCTGCAGTCATAAGTTTCCAGTTCAGAATTCACAAAATCCATTACCATATCCAAGTTATCAATAACTGCATCTACAAACAATTCTTTCATGAGCTTTCCCTCCATCTAAATAATTTTCCTGATTTACTTATTAAAACATAAATTACTACAGCTAATGCAAATGTAATTCCCAGTATAGCTACACCTCTAAAGTCTCCACCCATAAAGGATAATCCAAAAGCTATAGGGCCTAACATTGCAGCAAATTTCTTTATAATACTTATATAAGATAATGCTCGGCTTTCACCTAACTGCTTCACAATTCTAAGATTTAAAAAATAATTATTTTGTGCTACAAAGCCAAAGCTATCAGCAACTCCTAAAGCCATTACTGCAAGCATTGCTGGAACAAATCCTCCCACTAATCCAAATAATATTAGTGCTAGGGAAAATATGACATTATAGGCTATATTCCATCTAAATAAATTTGGATATTTATTTAAAAACCTTACAATATAAGGCCCAACATACACAATTATTAATCCATATATAAGCTGTGAACGTCCAATATCCGAAGTCATTTTTCCTATATTGGTAAAGTATATAGGCACATAATAGTCAATATATGAACCTAGAATACAAGAAGGCACAATCATGAGTATAATGAAAAATGTTATATTTACAACACCCTTAAGGTCATATTTTTCACTAATCGAATTTCCAACTTCTTGTTTTTCCAGCTCTTGTCTTTGATAAGTTGCATTTTCAAGTCCTAATACTGCTGCAGTACACACTAATGTAAGAGCCGAAGCAGTTATAAGCACTGGTACATATCCTATTATATCTGCCAGAATAGAACCAAAAACTGCTCCACAATTAATTCCTGCATAAATCCCTGCATTTAGCATTGCAAAACAAATACTTTTATCATTATCATTGCTAGTAAAAAGAGCAAAGTTTCGAAGAGTCATCCAACAAAAGCCATATCCAAATCCCACAATTCCTCGAGAAATAATAAATAATGCTATATTAGTAGAAAATGCACTCATAAGCGTTCCTAGAGCCACTACAAATAAGCCACCAACAAAGGAAAGTTTCCAACCCTTTTTTTCAATGATTATTGATGTAGCAAAAATCGCTACGCAAGTTAATAAAAGTTCAGCAGATTGAGGTATTCCAGCTAGTACATTGCCTTTAAAACCAAAAAAACTTCCACCTAAATTTTTTGCCATAATTGTTATAAAGGTTATTGCCATTCGAGAAGAAAAGTAGAATAAAAAAGCTATTTGCCTTACATACCTTACCATTTTATAAGAACTTTTTCTCCCCTTTACCTCTTTATCTTCAAATTTATCTTCAATAAATTTAATTATAAAAATAACAAGTTCAAAAGTTAAGATAACAGAAGCTATAAGCACAGTTAGTAAATCCAAAAGAATTTTTCTAACCATCTTTTTTTGGTATTCCTCAGAGATATCCATAACAACGGTTAAATTTCCGTTGGGGAACCGATAGGATTTCAATGGATCAACCTCTATGTTTTTCCCAATTTGGGCTTTGTCCGTGGAATTCTGCACAATATTTTTTTCATTAATAATATAAACTGAGCTTATTTCATCAGAAGTTTTCACCTTTTTAATGTCAAAGTTATCTGCAGGCATTTGGGATTTCATATTAAGAAAAATTCCTTTTGCTTTCTGAAGTGATTCATTCTCAAAATCCAGCTGTTTAAAAGAATATGTAGCAAAAGCAAGAGTTATTTGAATAATACAAATAACAGTTGTTAACATTAAAATTATCTGATTTTTTTGCATGCTGCCATCTTCATTAAAAATCTCTCCAAAGAAGATAAATAACATAAGAGCAACAACCGCAAAACCACTTAAAATTACAAGTGTTATATTAAGTGTAACTTGTGTTTTTATTGGTTGTCCTTTATTAGTTATCCATAAAAATAGCACTATAATTAAAATAACACCTAAAGTAAGAACTGCAAGACACTTTCGCTTTTTAGTCTCCATAATTTACACTACCTTTTTTAATTTTCAATGCAAGCATTGTAATATCGTCTGCTTGCTCTGCCCCCTCTGCAAATTTATCAATTTCATCTTTTATATACATTAACAGTTCATTTAAGGTACACTCTTTGCATTTATTGATATCTGAAAGTAACTTTTTATCGCTAAACAAGTCATTATTTCTATTTACCGCTTCTGTTACACCATCGGTATACATATATAAAAGATCGCCCTGCTCTAAAATAATCTTATCCTCTTTATAGGCTATATCCTCCATACCTGCTAAAACAAAACCAGGTTTAGTTTTTAACCATTGAAATTCCCCATTGGCTTTTTTAATTAGTGGTGGATTATGACCTGCATTTACATAAGTAAATTCTCCTGTACTAACCTCAAAAACACCCATAAAGGCAGTTACAAACATTGCTGCCGCATTATTTTCACAAAGCTGATTATTAACTGTTTCAAATACATACTTTGGAGTTTTAGCGTTCTGTGCATTGTTTTTAATAAGTGTTTTTGCAATCACCATAAATAAAGCAGCTGGTACTCCTTTACCAGATACATCAGCAATAACCACTGCTAAATGATCCTCATCTATAAGAAAGAAATCATAAAAATCTCCACCAACTTCTTTTGCCGGAAGCATAGTTGCATAAATTTCAAATTCCTCTCTATCTGGAAATGCAGGAAAAATACACGGTAACATACTTCCTTGAATTTTTGTTGCTACATCAAGTTCTGCACCTATTCTCTCTTTTTCAGCTGTTATTTTTGAAATATTTGCTATATATGTCTTCAAATCAATGGTCATTTTATTAAAGGCTGAGCCTAATTCTGCTATCTCATCTTTTCCCATAATGTCAATTTTAGTATCAAGCTCTCCTTCACCAATTTTTACAACCTTTGAAAGCAATAATTTTATAGGATTGGTAATGGTTTTTGATAGAAGATAAGAAAACACTAAAATAACCATGGCGGAAACTGCTAATATAATAACTAAGCGAACTAAAACATTACTAAGGGTTTTAGTAATATATGCTTGTGCCTGCGCTGTATATTGATCTATTTTCTTTTGAGTATCCACTGCTGGTTTAATAATTTCATCAGTCTCAACAACAACAGCCAAAGACCACTTTGTTGTTGGAAGTTTATAATATGCTATATAACAAAGCTTACCATCTACATGTGCAGTTGTTAAGCCTTCAGTACCATTTATAATTTCACTAAGGGCTTTAGAATAGTCCCCTGTGGCATCTTTTATTGACTTTGTCGTGTCAATCTTCTTATTATTAGGATGAGCTATAATATTACCTTTGTTATCAAGTAAAAATGCATATCCTGTTTCACCAATTTTCATTGATATTATATCATCCTGCATACTTTTAAGGGTAATATCAGTAGCTAAAACTCCTCGCAGTTTTCCATTTTCATCATAAAAGCTTTTAGCATTAGTAACACAAATTGTACCAAAAGAGTCTAAATACGTATCTACCCATATAGGCTCCCCATTACTTTCCATTGCACTTTTATACCATCCACGCTCTCTTGGATCATAATTAGGATCATATGTATTGTATTTTGAATACCGGTAGGAAATACCTGTATTTGTACCTAAATATACATTATCTAAAATAGAACTGTTCTTAAATATAGGCGCAATCATATATTCAGCGTTACTTATAAGAGATAGTTCTTTGTCAAGCTCAGGTGTATGTAAAACTCCAGGTGGCAGCATATATTTTGAGCTTTCCACTCCCATAACTGTGTCAGAAACCATTGGTAATTTTCTACCTATAAAGTTGTTTTCATTTTTATAAAGAGCTGTCATATACTCAGACATAGAAGTAGTCTCACTTTGCACTTTAGATAGTACTGCGTCTGACTTTAACGCTTGTTCTTTTACAATTTTAGTAATATACTCCTCAGCTTGCTTTTTAAGTGCTTCTTTTGACCTATCAGAAGAATTTATTCCAAGCTGTGTATTTGCATCTGTTGAATATTTCGTTAAATTCAGCATCTCTGTATATGAAACAACTGCAATGAAAAACAGTGAAGAAAGAGACACAATTAAAATAATGACAAGTATTTTAGTTCCAATTTTAAGATTCCGCATGGTTTATGCACCCCCTTTACAACTCATTTTCAACAATTATCTCTACTAAGTTATTAAGGGATATGCCATATTTTTCAGCAGCCTGAGGAAAAAAACTGTCATCAGGCGTTAACCCTGGTACTGCGTTTATTTCAATAAAATAAGGAATTTTTGTTTTCTCCTCAAGCATATAATCAATTCGCGCATAATTTTTTGCATTAAAAATTTTAAATACATCAATTGAAACTTTTTCAAGTTCCTTTTTTAATTGAGCTGATATTTCTGCTTCTTTTGCAGTGACTCTTTTATTACACAAAACAAGTTCCTCTTGCTCGCCAATTAAATTTTCACATAATAAGGTTGGTAGTGCTGTTGGTACTTTTTCTATTTCTAGTATTGAAGTTGTTACAAATTTTCCCTTTATAAAACGTTCAATTATTATTTCATCGTCAAACTTAAAGGTTTGTGCTATTTTTTCGTAATCCTCTCTTGACTGTATATATTCAATTCCATAACTTCCACCTTGGGTTATAGCTTTTGCCACAACTGGATAAGGCATAACTTTTTCTATTTCTTCTAATAATTCCTCTTTTGAAGTGGAAAAAAACTCCTGTTTATTCACATAAATAAACTCAGGTGTTCTGATACCATGGCAAGCACAAACTTTTTTACATATACATTTATCGTTAATTATAGCTGCAGCTGTAGCCTTAGAACCAGTGTAAGGCAACCTTAAATGCTCACAAATAGATTGCATGGTTCCATCACCATGATATTTGCCCTGTACCGCTATAAAAACTAATTGCGGCCTACTTTTTTGTAAGTTCGTGTATATGCTTTCATCGAATTCTAGTAAACTTACAACATGTCCATTTTCCTCAAGCGACTTTGCTATATACCCTGCATTTTGTGTAGAAATAGCACTTTCACTTGAAGTTCCTCCATGTACTACTGCAATATTCATCTTTCTATTCATTTCTTATTAACCCTCTTTTCTAACTACTAATTTCACTTTAATAATATATACGAATAGTTTTTAAAAGTAGCTCAATAATTTAAAATTATTTTATGCAGCTATAATCTCTCGAAGTTTTTTTAATCCTCTTATGTAAATTGAAGAAACAGTACTTTCGTTTATATCCATTCGTTTTGATATCTCACGGTTAGTAAGGCCTTCAAAATGTTTTAATACAATAATAAGTCTTGTCCTATTATCAATTTTAGTTAATGCCTTATATAATTCTTTTAGCATTTCATCCTCAATAAGCTTACACTGCTCCTCAAAATCTATTGAAGGATCTACATTATTTTCTTCATCATCTATTGATATATGTATTTTTCTTAACCTATAATAATCAATTAATGTATTTCTAACAATAGTAAATATCCATGTATTAAAATTTGCTTTTTTTGCATCAAAGCGAAATACATTCTCAGCAACCTTCAGAAAAATATCACTTACAATATCTTCAGTCTGTTCTTTACTTAATATACGATAAAATACATAATTATACACTCTGGGAAAATAATACTCATATATATTTTCAAGATTGTCTGAGTGAGAAAATTCATTCATATTTTATCCTCCTTTATTTCACTAGTGTTTAATCAACTGCAAATACTTTTACTTATATTTATTTATAGTAATTTATATAAGTTTCAAAAACGACCCATAATTTTCTAATAAATAACATTTAGAATTAATTGTAGCAATTTATTTAAATAATGTATATTGTACTTTGGTACAATATACATACTCTCATTACTCATAATAATTTATTTCTAACTTTGAAAAATAGAGACTGTATTATCTAAGTGTGTTTAATTTCAAAATATTTGTTAAAACAAAAAGAGATGTTTATAGCAATTTTTTAATTTACTATACGCACCTCTTTTTTGTTTTATAATAAATGTTGATTAGAACTTTATATCTTTTATTAAATCTATGCTTGTCTAGAGTTTAGTTTTATACTATTACGTCCATATCCCAACACGACGGACCTTTGTCACTTCCTCCAGAAACTGCATCAAGCTCATCATCTGATAGTGCACCACTTTTCGGTTGTAGTTTAGCAAATATTTCTTTAGCTTCCTCTTCGCTAATTGACATATTATTTCTACTTGCAAGAACTAAAATTTCTTCAACACTTTTACACTTTACAGCTTCCTTTACAATACTTTCTTTGTTTTCACCTAAATTTTCTAATAATTTTTGAATTTCCATATTATTACCTCCTGCTTTTTAATAATAAACTTTTAATCTAATTTTCCTAGACACTTATTTATACGAAGCACTTTTAATAGTAGCTCAAATTTTTATAAATTTTACTTAATCTCAAGCATATAAAAATTTTGTGTTTTTTTACTTTCAATAAATGGATTTAAAAATCCATTTACAAGACTAATCATTTCCTTATTTACATCAAGCACCATATAAGAAATCTTCTTATAAATATTTTGTAAAAAGAATTGTTCCATAAATTCCTGAAATGGAAGTAGAAATACACCTGTTCTCTTATATTTCAAAGCCACTGATAGCTGTTGAAACACTACTGTCTTTCCATCACTTGTTGTAACAATACAATAGGCAATCGGAATATCATTTTTTACAGCTATAAAACTTAATTCTGGTACAAGCCTATCGACTGGATTGTCTATATAATGTTTAAGATTTAATTCTTTTGGAAACTCTTCTTCTATTCTTTCCTTCAAATTATCTATAAGTCTCCCAGCCTTTGCAAATGAAACTGCACTAAAACCATGTCTTTCACTTCTAGCTATAAGCTTTTCTCCTTTTTTCTCCATAAACTCATGCCATATATTCTTAGTTTTTTCATCCCTAGTACACCTAAGAATTTTAGAAGTTGTTTTAATTTTAAAGCCACAATTAACCAACAATTTTTCTGCAATTATACTCTCCCTACTGCCCGCTTCAACTAAGTCTTCCTTTTCTTTATCATTAATTACAATTCGAGCCAATATACCTAAATCCCCTTGTTTCTTTGCATAATTAATAGCAGCTACTAATAATTCTTTACCAATACCCTTTCCGCGTTCTTCCTCTCTAACTAATAAATAATCAAGTTTAATATATTTAGCCTCACTTTTATTTAGAACACAAAAACCTAGTATATCACTATCTTCACCATCGGTATAAGCAGCAAGTAAACTTGTACCATTTATGCTCACTGCATTTCGCACATGATAATCCGAAAGAAGTGTTGAAAAAGTCCTGCATTTTAACATATACGTTAAAAATGATATTTCTTTTATTTCCATGCTTATCTCCACTCCTATTTAAACTCTACAATGCCTTAATATAATCCTATTTATTTAATTCCTTTTTTATTTTACTTCATCAAGAATTTTTTGTGTAATTAATTCTACAGCAATTTGTTTTACTATTACTCTCAATATAATTTTCACACTTTTTACACTTTCTATCGATAAATGGACATATTTCAGGTTTATTAGCTGCTGCAGATATTGAATCTAAATCGTCATCTGACAATTCTATTACTTCTCTCTTAGATTTTTCATATGCATACTTCATTTTCAGAAAAAGTTTATCCTTGAATTTAGCTTCCTTAGAAAAATCACATTTTATAAATCCAAACATTTTTTTACCTCCTTACAAGGTCTTGTATTATAAATTCTTAATCCACCGTTTGTCTAACTGCCATCTCATAAAACAATCCCTTTTTCTCCATCAGCTTATCATAGTCTCCTTCCTCTACAACTTTCCCATTTTTCAGAACTATTATTCTATTACAATGCCTTATAGTTGAAAGTCTATGCGCTATAACAAGTCTTGTACATTTCAATTCCGAAATACTATCTGATACCTTCTTCTGAGTAATATTATCAAGAGCTGATGTAGCTTCATCAAAAAACAGTATTTTAGGTTTTGATACAATGGCTCTTGCTATTAAAAGCCTTTGTTTTTGCCCTCCAGATATACCTCCGCTTCCTTCACTTAGCATGGTATGCATCCCCATAGGCATAGCTTTAATATCTTCCTCCATACCGGCCATTCTTGCTGCTTCCCAGGCATCATCAAGTGTTTTCCAAGGTGCGGTTACAATAATATTAGAAAAAATATCTCCTGAAAAAAGTTTTCCATTTTGAAGATCAACCCCTATACATTGCCTAACTGAACGTACATCTAGTTTCTCTATATCTTGTCCATCATAATAAATAGCTCCTGTTTCAGCTTTTTCAAAACCAAGCAGTAACCTCATTAACGTAGACTTACCACATCCAGTTTTTCCAACTACCGCCACATATTCCCCTGGACGAATCTTAAGACTTAGATTATCAATTATAGCTGGTCCATCTTTGTCATATCTAAAAGTAAGATTATTTATTTCTATACTCCCTGAAAGTGCTGTTACAATCTTTCTACTCTCAGTTAGCTCTGGAACAGTATCAAGTATTGGTTTAACCATCTCAATAATAGGTTTTATTGTGGCAGCAGTTAAAGCTACTCCTGAAAGTGACATTATAGCACCACTGACAGACCCATAAGCAGTATTAAAGGCTATATAATCAGCTACTGAAAGCTTATTTACTACTGCAGAGTAATATAAAAATATACTTCCACCAAAACTAATTGCTCCAGAAATTGTAGCATTAAGTCTTAAAAGCATAGGTGGAGAATATCTTAATCTTCCTTCCTGTTTATATACTTCAGCCCATTTTGCAAAAGCTCTTTTCTCAGCTCCTGCAAGCTTTATTTTTTGTATTCCGCTAAATAATGCAAAGACCATTCCTGATAATTTTGCTGATATCTTCATTTGATTTCTTGAAACCTTAAGCTGCACAAAGGTAGTTAGAACAGAGAAAATCAAGGAAATTAATATTATTAACATGCCCGGTGCTACAAGTGCTGGTGCAAAGCTTGCCATTTGAGCAATATAAACTAGTGAAAAAACAGCTGTCAATCCTGTTGTAAGTACTGCATCTGAAATTGTGTTGCAGAGTGAATTTATGTTCATTAAACGGTTGCTAAGTTCTCCAGCAGAGTAATCTCTAAAAAATGTTGCTGGTAATGAAAATAATCTCATCATAGCTGCAGATTCAATAGACATATTTAGCTTATCTCTAAATTTCCCAAGCACTATACTTTTTATTACTCCAAATAAAGTGCTAGCTATAACTGCACCCATTAACAGTGCTGCCACAGGAAATACATCACTCTTTGTACCCGAAGGTATTACACTTTCATAAATTTGCTTATTCATGTAAGGCAAAAATAATCCTAGTAATGAAACTAAAAGACTGCTTCCTAAAATAAGCACTATATCAGATAAATTTATACTTTTTAGCATGTAAATCCCCAAATCAACAATAGACAGTTTCTTAGCTGGAAATGGTCTATAAAATACAAATGCATCTGTATTTATATCTTTTGCTGTTTTTTTATTTACTTTAACTACCTTATTTGTTTTTGGGTCAGTATACTCATAACCCAAAATTTTTGATGGTTTAAGTACTATTGTTTTACCATCAATTGTGCTTCCAAGCATTATACCAATTGCATCCTTCCACCAAAAGCCAACAAGTTCCACTCTTCTTCGCATCACTCCAGATGGACGAAGCATGTACTCCATTTGTGCATTTATATCTTTAATGCTCTCTGGAACTTCTGGTATAACAGCTCCAAGTAATTTTAATACCTCTGAAATAGCAACTTTTGCTTCTTCTTCACTAACAGCATCACTAGTGCTATGTGACTTCTGTTTAATTATATCTGATAGGTGGCAGAAGGCACCTTCGAATAACTCCTGATCCATCTCTCGTCGTTGTTTTATTTGGTCATCAAAAATGTTAAAACTCATTTAGACACCACCATTTTCCTTATTATATATTTTTTAAATCTTTGTAATTTTAAACTCTTATTCACTGCACACCAACTCTTTATACAACCCATTATTTGCATAAAGCTCATCATGAGTACCACGCTCTTGCACTTCTCCATTTTTAAGTACTACAATCTCATCACAATCACGAATAGTAGAAAGTCTATGAGCAATAACAATACAGGTTGCACCGATATTACGGATGTTTTTCATAACCTGCTCCTCAGTTTTCGCATCTAATGCTGATGTAGCTTCATCAAGAATAATAATAGTAGGTTCCTGAGATAATACCCTTGCTATTTCAAAACGCTGGCGCTGTCCTCCGGAAAAATTCTTACCGCCTTCTTTAATCTGATGATTGTAACCCCCAGCTCTAGATACAATTGTTTCATGTATATCTGCATCTCTAGCAGCCATAATTACTGCAAAATCTTCAATGGAATTATCCCACATTCGAATATTGCTTGCAACAGTATCTTCAAATAAAGTTATATCCTGATCCACCATAGCAACTGAACTTTTATAAGTATACTCATCAATTTGCTCTTTTTTCTTACCATCAAATAGAATCTCTCCCTCCCATACAGGATAAAGTCCAGTAATAAGCTTTGCTAAAGTGGATTTACCACTACCACTGCTTCCTACAAAGGCCACCGTAGAACCTGGTTTAATAGTTATTGAAAAATCCTTGATAAGTGGTTTATCAAGTTTACTATATCCAAAGGTAACATTTTTTATTTCAAGCAAACCTGATAATTTACCTGACTCATCAGCTTCTTTTAATTGCTGCTTCTCTTGATTACAAACATCAGCTTCAAAGCTTTCTGTTTTATAATTCATAACATCTTCTACACGTTCCATGGATGAACGCATCATTATAAAGGATTGATTTACCGACATAAGCTGATTCACTGGTGATAAAAAAGATCCTAAAAAACCTTGAAAAGCAATAAGCATACCAATAGTAAATTTACCATCCAGTATCATATAAACTCCTGCCATTAGTACTAGTATATTGCTGCATTGCTGTAATACACTAGGAATGGTACCAACATAATAGTTAAATTTGGATATTTGAGTCTGTGCATTTTGTTGATTAGCATAGAAACCCGCCCAACGCTCAAAAAAACCATTTTCTGCACCACTTGCTTTAATAGTCTCTATCATCTCAATTCCTGCCATAGTTGCAGCTGTGAGCTTTCCACCATCTCTCATTGCAGCTCTGCTAAAGTTCATTTGCTTTTTGCTTGAATATCTCATAACAAAAAGATTTACAAATGCAGTTAAAACTCCAATAATAGTAAGCATCAAGCTATAGTTAATCATTATGGTTAAGTAAAATATAAGTAAGCATATATTCATAAATACTGGTGCCAGCTTACGAATTAAGGAGCTTGCTATTTGCTCGTTTGAATATTGTCTTGATACTATATCTCCTGCATATCGCTGGGAAAAAAATTCTATTGGTAACCTAAGCACATGCCACATAAATTCTGCGTTGGCAACAATTGCAAACTTTCCCTCAATCTTAAGCCAGCATATACCTTCAATTGCTGAAACAATAGCTGAGACAATTAGTGTAATTATCATTGCTATAATAAAAGAAATAAACCACTCTGGATTTTTACCTGTTATAATGTTATCCATAAATATTTTAGAATATAAAGGTGTTACAATTCCAACTACGGACACTAAAATTCCTGTCAAAACAACGAAAATAAATTGTGGTAATGTACCCTTCAGTCTTTTTTTAGCAAATTCCCATACACTTTTAGGCTTGCCTTCAGAAACAAATTCACTAGTTTTTTCGAATTTTAAAACAATTCCCGTAAAAGCCTTATCAAACTCATCATTAGAAACCTCTACTATTCCTCTTGCAGGATCATTAAGTACTACCTTATCCTTTTTAAAACCACTAAGCACAACAAAGTGATTAAAATTCCAATGTATAATTGCTGGCAGTGTGATATTTTTAAGTGCTTCTGGCTCCATGCGGTAGCCTTCTGCTTTAAGGCCATAGGATCTTGCTGCCATTACTACATTTTTAGCACTAGAACCATCACGTGATACTCCACAATCAGAACGAACCTGCTCAAGTGGCAACCATTTACCATGATATGCGAGAATCATACATAATGAAGCTGCTCCACATTCTAAAGCCTCCATTTGCATAACAACAGGCACTTTTGCTATTTTTCCCATTCTTTAACTCTCTCCCCTCTAATTATGAATCTTTATTTATCAGCAATTCATAGGGCTTCCTCTCTTTTGTTATGATTAGCACATTACATCTTGAACCACTTGTCAAAAGTACTTTTTCACCCTTTATATTGGACCACTTCAAGGATTTTCCATTTTTACCAAGCACCATTTTAACTTCTATCACATTTCCATCTGGAATAATTCCTTGTAAATATTTCAAACTTCCAAAAGTCTGGATTATTTGATTTTCTGTTACAGGAACCTTGCCAATGCTCTCAATCTTGCCATATATATATCCATATTCAGACCTTGATGCATAGTCTGGTGATACCTGCACCTCCATACCCTCTTCAAGTCTTTTGGATGTTCCAAGTGGTACGTAACAATAAACTTTATCTGCATTACTTGCAGCTGAATAAGCTACCCCACTTATTTTCACCGTTTCAGGAATACTTCCAGTAAATGCCCATATCATAACTCCAAATAATAATGCAAAAAGTGCTCCTAATATGCACCATACACTTATATTTGTGACTTTTAAATAATCATTCAACTGCTCTGGCGAAGAAATACGTTCAATCGAGCTCTTTCTAAACAAATTATTCTCCATTTTAAAACCTCCCTTAATTTTATAGTCTTTTATGTTTAATACGAAAGATTGCAAAAAGTAGCTCAGTAATTTTAAATATTTTTGCAATAAAAAGCTGTTACACTAATTTCTTAGCGCAACAGCTTTTTATTATACTAATTACCTAGTACATTTCCCTCACCCTTAATAGTAATATAATTAAATATTTGTTTAAACAAATCTCTTGCTACCGGAGCAGAAACATCTCCCGCATAGTAGCTTCCACTGCTTGGTTCATCTATACTTACTAAAAGTGTCACTTTAGGATCACTCGCTGGTGCCATTCCCGCAAAAGATGACATATATTTGCCCTCCGCATATCTACCAGTAGCAGGGTCTATTACCTGAGCAGTACCTGTTTTTCCTCCAACATTTAATCCATCTACAAAAGCGTTTTTACCAACACCTTCTGTAACTACCTTTTCTAAGTCCGATCTCAATGTTGCAGATAACCCTGTATCAAAAACTTTTTTCTTATTATAATCGCTAAAATTCTTATCTACAATAATTTTACCACTTTCATCTGTATGAACTATATTCTTCATAATATGAGGCTTTATCCATGTTCCGCCATTAGCTATGGTATTAAAGGCTGCCATATATTGAACTTGAGTAACCCCGAGACCTTGCCCAAAGGCTATTGTTGATAAATCCACCGCATTTATCTGGCTTGGCTTTCTCAATATTCCAGGTGACTCTCCTGGCAGGTCGATGCCTGTCTTTTGACCGAATCCCATTTTTCGAGCAAACGCTATGAGCTTGTCCTTTCCAATTTTAGTGCCTAATTGTACAAAACCTATATTGCAGGAATTTTTTATTATATCCACAAAACTCTCATTACCATGACCATTTAAATCCCAGCAGTGAATGGTTGTACCTCCTATTTTTATACTTCCTCCGCAAACATATCCATCATTAACTCCTATGTTATACTCTAAAGCTGCTGCTGCAGTTACAACTTTAAAAATTGATCCTGGTTCAAAAGTATCTTGAACAGAAGGATTTTTCCAAAGACTATTTACATCTTTAGATTTATCTTGATCATTTGCAGCTTTGCTCGTCATCGCCAATATTTCTCCATTTTTAGGATTCATGACCATAATATTTACAGCTTTTGCCTTATTGTCATTTAATGCCTTTTCTGCTGCCTTTTCTATATAATCCTGAATTGTCTCATCTATTGTCAATACAATATCTTTACCATCTACAGGATTTACATATTGCTGATCTTCATAAGGTAATTGATTGTTTTTTACATCTTTTTCATAACTAATACTTCCTGGTGTACCTAAAAGTTCTTTATCATAAGCAAGTTCAACACCTGAAATCCCCTTACCATCATAGTTCAATTTTCCTAGTACGACAGATAAAAAATTATTATTTGTATAATATCTTTTTGTATCCGATGCAATAACTATTCCCCTTATATTTAAAGCTTTTATTTTATCTATTTCTGATTGCTCTACCTGCCTTTTCAATATAGCAGAACTAGCTGGCAATCCATTAGGCAAAGTTGTGTTTAATATCTTTAATATCTCTTCTTTTTTCATACTGATTATTGGAACCAACTTATTCGCTAAATCATCAAAAGTCATCTTCTTTTGAGATAAAGTTAATTTTAGAGTTATTAAATCTAAGTCCACCTGATATACATTTACACTTATTGCCAATTCATTATCACTTCTGTCCAATATTCTTCCACGTTTAGCATTAATTTGTATCTCGCTTTTTTGTTGTGCATAGGCTATAGCTTTATACTTATCTCCTGTTGTTACCATTAAATAAAAAAGCCGTCCTATTAGAGAGAAGAACATCAAACCTAAAAACATTAAAATAATTAAAAATCTATGCTTATTAGCCTTCTTCTTATCTTTCATTTTAAGCTCCTCTTATTAAAATAGAAATTCTAAACAAATTGCAAATGTTTTTAATTAGAGTTTCACTTTATTTTAACAAATTCTATAGACTACTACAATACAATGAAAAAAATAGAGGTATATATAAATATATACCTCTACAAGAACTAGGAAATGATTTAATTTTAATGAGCTAATTTTATTATACAATGTTTATGTGACAATTATGTTACAAGATTAAATAAAATTTAAAATTATTATATTTAAGTAGATATCCTAAATCTATTATTTAGTGATAGTCGCTTACTCAGTGAGTACTCATCTGACACAAGGAAGAAGAGTTTCATTAGATAAATATAGAAAGATTTAGCTTCATAAAGATATATAGAGAAACTCTTTATAAATGGACTTAATTCGAGTTAAATAAAAAAAATCCGCCCTAAATAAGTGTTTATTATTTCTTTATTATATTGTAATATATACTATATAATAAAGTGTTATTTACGTAAAATCAATATTTTTATTAATTAGTTCATATATAAATTGGAGGTATAAATTATGTTAACTTTATTATTTCTTGTTCCATTAATAATATTGGGAGCAGTAGTATTTGCCCTTGGTATCGCAGCTCTCCCTATAATAGCTGTTGTTATTGCTATTGGACTAGTCTTTTCTATTATCTCTATTATATTTAAATTTGTATTTGGTGGCCCTTTACTCATTATAATGATTATTTGGGCAATCGTCCATTTTTCAAAACACAAAACTAAATTCTAAATATTAAGAAAGCCGCCTCATTAACGAAGCGGCCTTTTTATTTAATTAGACAATTAAATTTTCATTATCTAAAAGTGTTAGATTTTTCAAGGTTATACGCAATCAAATGCAATTATATCTAAATACATATTGCAATTTCAAGAACATTGATTTATGCAAATTATATATGTTATATTTATAATATAATTTTTTCCGTTAACTATCAATAACATTCAATGCTGATTAGAATTAGTATATAGCCTTAGAATAGTTAGACAATTTCGTCACTTAACACTTAATCCTTTTACAAATTCTCAGAATTCTAATATATACACATATAATTACAACATATTTTTATAGGTGGTGATATTTTGAAAAGCATAAAAACAAAAATTATTGCTGTAGTTTCGTTACTTTCCATCAGCATGATTATCGTATTATCTCTTGTAAGCTATTTTATGTCTTATAATATAATAACCAAAGAAGCTAGTGCTAAAATACTAGCATCTTCTGATAGATACTCTGAAATGATCAATGGTTGGCTTGATGGACAAGCAAAAATACTTAACGAAATTGCTTATAGCATAGAATCAAGTAGTAACTTTGAAGAGAGTCAAGTTCTTTCTTATCTTCAATCTAAGATAAAAAGTAACCCTAATACTTCTGATGTGTATATAGGATTAACAAACAAAAAAATGTTAGATGGTTCTGGTTGGGTTCCACCAGCAGATTATGATTGCACTCAAAGGATTTGGTACAAAACCGCTATGGAAAAAAATACTTTAATTTATTCTGCTCCATATTTGGATATGACAACAAATAAAATGGTAATCGCTATAGCTAGACCAATATCAAGAGATGGTAAAGTAATTGGAGTAGTAAGTACGGATATTAATTTAGGTGTTATTACTGACGTACTCCAAAAGGCTAAACCAGTGGACAATAGTTACTCATTTTTGATAGACTCTGACAATAATATTATTGTACACCCCAATAAGGATTTTCAACCAAAAGAAAAAGAACTCAAAAATTTAAATAAAATTTCAAATGGTCAATATATGAAAATTTTAGATGCTAGAAACAATAAACAAGCTTTAATTATAAAGGATTATGATGGTCAAAATAAATATTTTATAGCTTCTAAAATAGATGCAACAAAATGGACTGTAGGTTTTGCTATTCCCGTTAACGAATTTAATAAACCACTAAATAAATTAATCTGGTCCTTTGTTATAATAACTATAATGTGTTTGCTATTATCTTTAGCATTTACAATGTTGATTGGCGAAAGAATATCTAACCCTATAATAACTATAACTAACTCAATAAATAAAATAAAGAATTTAGATTTCACTCACAGCAATGATATTGAATTCAAAAAAATGTTAAATAAGAAAGATGAAATAGGAAGCATATCTAGAGCAGTAATAGCTTTAGAAAAAGAGCTTCAAGATGCAATTATTACCTTGAAAGATAATTCAACTGAAGTGCTAAATTGTACAAGCTTAACAGCAGATTCTATAGGACAAACAGTTTGTTCTATAGAACAAGTAACTAAAACTACTGAAGAATTAGCTAATGGAGCTATTGTTCAAGCTAAAAGATCTGAAGAGGGTTTGCAAAAGCTAAACGATTTATCAAAGGATATAGATATTATAGTTAGCAGTGCAGATGAAGCAATGAAGTATTCGTATTTAACCAATCAAGCAAATATAAAAGGACTTGAATCTGTAGAAAAGTTAAACTCAAAACTTGAAGATAACAACACTGCTATATCTAAAGTATCTAAAAATATCTCTTATCTATCTAAAAAATCTAATTCTATAGGAGATATAATAAATGTAATAGAATCAATTGCTGAACAAACAAATTTACTTGCCTTAAATGCAGCTATTGAGGCAGCTCGTGCTGGTGAGTACGGAAAAGGCTTTTCAGTAGTAGCTGAAGAAGTAAGAACACTTTCTGAACAAACGGCTTTATCTACAAAAGAAATTTCAGATGTTATAAAAGAAATTCAAACTGAAATTCAAACTACAAAACTAAACATGGAGAACTCTGAAAAAGTAACTAAAGAGGCTAATAACTTCATGAAAGAATCCTTAGATGCTTTTAAAATTATTGAGAATTCTATTATAAAAATGACAGATCTTATTGCTAAACTCATTAATGAAATCAATATGGTTAATATCAATAAAGAGACTGTTATAGACTCAATTCAAGACATAGCGTCTATATCACAGGAGTCAGCAGCTTCTACACAACAAGTATCTGCAACTATGGAAGAACAAAATAGTATCATGGAGGATATATCTGGAACTACCGAAAAGCTTAAAAATATTTCAAATGAATTGCATGAATTGATATCTAGGTTTAAAGTATAATATGATATGAGACTGTTGCACTTATAGTGCAACAGCCCCAATTTATAAATTTTTTAAAGATTTTCATTAAAGTTTATACTAACTATTGGAAGTATACAATAAACTATAACTCTAATTCTCTGTTTTTTCTATCAACAAAGCCAACACTTACTTCACAGTTAAAAATCTCTTTTAATAGTTTTGCAAGCTCATCTCTAGCACCTATTACATTATCATAGTTTTTGTCCTTAAAACCATCTATAGGAAAAAATATATTTTTGCTCTCCTCAGTTATTTTCCCTTCTTCACTTTGTCTCCAAATCCACCTTCTTGTCTTAACTTTATCTCCAACAGAGTATATCAATTCACCCTCTTTTAAAGTTTCTGCTTCTGTTTCTCCAAAAGGAATAAATAAATCACCTTCATTAGAGAATCGAACATAGATATCATTAGATGCACTATCCATATCATGTGCTCCTAATGGAACCAAATACTTTAGAGATACAGCATTTCCAAGATCAACTATAGTATTTATATTGGGAAACCCCTTTTTCTTTGCTATTCTAGAAGCCATTGCCTCTATTGAACTCATATTTTGATTTGGATTAATTCCAATCCTCTTAAAAGCTTCTCTATAAGGAAGAATTTCTTCACACTCTTTTACCTTCTTATCCTGAAACTTTTTTTCAATATAGCTTAAACTCGTTTCTAGAAGCCCCTTGACTGCTGTATTATTGCCTCTATTGTCTACCCCCTTTGCTACTACAACCCCAAAGCAAACATCCTCTAATGCATCAAATACTTTTCCTGAAACTATAAATTTCATATTTTTCACTCCTTATTCTATTTGTTGCATGCCCCAATTAACTTTATGTAAATACCTAAAGTGTATTAAATTGACATTATCATTCATTATAAACGATAATCAAAGATTATTACAACTTATTTTGTACAATGACTACCGACTCTAAATTGGTAAAATAAAAAACTATGTCAAGCATAGTTTTTAATAAATTAAATTATAGTTTTAAGCTATTTCATCCTTAAGTCCATTTTCGAGTGCAAAGGATAGTATGAAACTTATAAGTGCAAGTATAATTAGAAATATAAAAACCGAATAAATTCCAGAATATAACGACTGTTTTATATGATGAATAGATATCCCATACTTTGAGCTTGCTGCTGAATATAAATTACTTGGATCTATTCCTTTTTCCCCCAACTTGTTAAAATATTTAACTATACTTGAATTAAACATACTTCCGAAAATACTTACTCCTATAGTCTGCCCTAATGTACGAACGAGAGAATTAGAAGCTGTTGCTGCTCCTCTTTTACTGTAGTCTACAGAAGATTGTACAACTATTGTCAACGTTGTAAAACTTCCACCAAAGCCAAATCCCATAATAAAAATATATATTATAAGCAATGCCAACGGGGAATTAATCTTTAATGTAAGCAAAAGTAAACAGCTTAATGATATAATAGCTATAGATAAAGCTACAACCGCCTTTTCCCCGTATTTAGGTATAACCTTTCCTAAAACTACAGAAGATATAAGCCAAGCAACAGACATAGGTGCCATAGCTACTCCTGAAATAGTTGCACCATATCCTAAAATATTTTGCATATATATAGGCATATATACATCTGCGCCTATTAAAACTGCAGAGGCTAAGAAGCTAATCACATTTATAATAGTATTATTCCTTGTGAATATATCAAAAGGAATGATTGGCTCTCTCGCTTTTTTCTCTACAAAATAAAATACTATTAGAAAAAATACTGAAATAATCAAACAAGCTACTGTAGTATATGAATAAATATTATGACTCTCTCCTCCTGCTAATATACCATATAAAAAAGAAATTATTGCTACTGATAATGCTATTGTTCCTGCATAATCAATCTTATGTTTCTTTCTTTCAAAGCTTTCTGAAAGATTTCTTTGTATAAGTACTATAGACACTATGCCAAAAGGCACATTTATAAAAAATATCCAATGCCACGAAAAATAATCTATCAAAAAACCACCAAAAAAAGGACCTATTAGACTTGCTATTCCCCATACAGAGCTTAACCATCCCTGTACCTTTGCTCTTTCTGAAATTGCAAATACATCACCAATTATGGTATAGGTAACAGTAAATATAGAACCTGCCCCTAGTCCTTGAAGCGCACGAAAAACTACAAGCTGATACATATTTCTTGACATGCCACAAAGTGCACTTCCTATTAAAAATATAATTATTCCAATAGAAAGAATATTTTTTCTTCCATATAAATCTGATAGCTTTCCATATATAGGCGTCGAAATAGCAGAAGTAAGCAGGTATAAAGAAAAAACCCAGCTTATTAATTCAAAACCACTCAAATCTTTAACTATAGTAGGCACTGCTGTCGTCACCACTGTTCCTTCAACAGCCGCGAGAAACATTGCTACCATTACTGCAATGATTATATTTCTCTTTCTAGAATCCATTTAAATATCACATCCTTTAGCCATTAGTCTATTTAATAAAACCTAACGATTTTCAATTAGCTATAACAACTATCATTCTATCATCAATATTTAAAGTTGCCAAGAATTATAAAAAACAACCTTTTCCATTACTATTTTCTATTTAAATACACCAGTTGTCGTAATAACAAACATTTCAATTAATTTTACAATATATTGTCATTAATACTACTAGAAGCTTTCTCTTGATTATGATAAAATAGCTTAATATAGTGGGATGATAATCTTTATAAACATTAAACTTAAAGAAGGTGTAACTTATATGAAGTCTATAAAAAACCAATTAGTTATAGCTGCAGTATTATTAGTAATTTTTCCGATTATAATCACTAATGTTGTTTGCTCTTACTATTTCTCTAACAGTATATCTTCTAGCGTAGTGAATAACAACAAAAGACTCTCATCAACGATAGCGGATGGTGTTAAGGATTTTATTGATAAGGCTTATACGCTTACAGAGGAAATGGCACAGAATAAAACAACTATTGATTTCAATTCAGAGGATCAAAAGGAAATGCTTACAGCTGCTTTATCTAATAATCCTTATTTTGATTTACTTTACATACAAAAAACTGATGGAAAACAAACTGCACGCTCCTCTGGCGAATTAGGTAATAGGGCTAATAGATGGTGGTTTACTCAGATTATGAAAGATAAAAAACCTTTTGTCAGCAAATCCTACTACTCTGTTTCCGGAAATAGTGCTGTTACTTCAATTTTTCATCCAATTTTCGATAAAAACTCTAATATTTTAGGAATATTTGGGGCTGACCTTAAGCTAAATGAGTTGCAAAAACTTGTGGACAAGTACTCAAAGGACAAAAATAGCTACTCTTTTATTTTAGATAGTGAAGGAGTTGTGATAGCCCATCCAGACAAAAATCAAGTTGTAGAGCTTTATAATTATAAAACACTTAAGAAAACGATTTTAGTTAAAGACAGCTCTGGCAACGTATTAAAAGATGAAAAAGGAAATCAAAAAACCCAAGATAAAGATATAGTTATCCCTCAAACACTTAAGGAAATTGTAAATAAAGCTCTAAAAGGCGAATCTGGTGTAGCCGAATACGAGGACAATGATAAAAATAGAGTGTTAAGCGCTTATACTCCAATAAGACTTCCTGGTGAATCGCAAAGTTGGGCAGTAATAACAGTTGAAGATAAAGCTGCTGCTATGTCAGTAATAAAATCTACTCAAATAAAAAATATCTTTATATCACTAGGGCTATTATTACTAATTTCTATACTAATATATTGGTTATCCAAGAAATTTACACAACCTATTCTTGATTTAGTTTCTTTAATGAAAAGAGCTTCTGATGGAGATTTAACAGTTCACTCTGAATATAAAAGTAAAAATGAAATTGGTACCTTAAGCCACAACTTTAATTGCATGATATCACAAATTAGAGAACTCATTAACAATATAAATAATACATCAAATCTTGTAGCCGATTCGGCGAAGACTTTAGCTACTAATACTGATGCAACCTCGAAATCTATTGAACAAGTCACATTAAATATATCTGACGTTGCTTCTGCTGCTGATAAACAAACTTCAAACTCTGCCATAGGATTTGATACAACTACAAAATTGTCAGATGAAATTACTATCATGACAAATTATATAAAAGAAGGAAAAAACTCTGCTGAAGATATCCATGCTGTCAGTAATAAAGGAGTTACTGTTATTCACGCTTTAGAAAATGCTACCATTGAAAATAATAAATCAATAAACAATATAGTATTGACTGTAAACTCCCTAAGCGAAAAAGCAAATATAATAGGTAATATAGCAGATACTATAACTTCAATTTCAGAACAAACCAACTTACTAGCTTTAAACGCTGCTATAGAAGCTGCAAGAGCTGGTGAAGCAGGAAGAGGATTTTCTGTAGTTGCTGACCAGGTTAGAAAGTTATCTGAAGATACCGCTGTCTCAAGTAATAGTGTTAAAGAAATTATATCTAACGTCCAAAAGGATATTAACAAAGCAAAAGAAGCATTACATCAAGCAGAACTTATAGCTAAAAATCAAAATGATGTTGCAACGCACACTCAAGAGACCTTTAACGAAATTTCTTCAAAAATCCAATATGTGGTAAATAACATTATAACTACTTCCTATAGCCTTGATAATGTTGTTGTAAGTAGAGATAATCTTCTTACACTTATGGAAGATGCAACAAAGGTATCGAAATCTCTTTCAGCATCTTCTCAGCATGTTTCGGCTATAACCGAAGAACAGAATGCAGCTATGGAGGAAGTATCCGCTCTCGCAGAAGAATTAGAGAAAACGGCCTCTTCACTTCATGAATCAATAAAAATTTTCAAATTAAACTAATAAAAATACATCACTTTATGATATTTGAGAAAAAAGTGGTGTATTTTTTATATTTATTATTGAATTTTTATTATATTTTATGTATAATTATTCATATCCAATAAAATATATATTTTAATTTTTGAAACGGAGGTAGATCGATGAAAAAAACGGTCTTTGTGGTTAAAAAAGCTACAGAAGAAGATATACCCAAAATACATGAAATAACAAAATCAGTTTTTGAAATCTATTCTAAAGATGCAGGTGTTAAGGGAACCATTAGCGCCTTAAAAGAAACTACTGAAGATATAAAAAAGGACATAGAAACAAAAGAAGTTTTTGTAGCCCTTTTAAATGAAGAAGTAGTTGGGAGTGTTAGAATAGAAATAAAACCTGACAAAACTGCTTATTTAAGCAGATTTGGAGTTGATTTAAATTATCAAAATAATGGTGTTGGAAAAGTACTAATCAATGCAGTAGATAACGCTATGATCGATTCAGGAGTAACTAATTTATATCTTCATACCGCATCTAGAATGCTGCCCCTTGTAAGATTTTATTATGGTAGAGGATTTTATATTGAATCAACCACTAAAGATCAAGGTTATATTAGAGCCCTATTATGCAAAGATTATAAAGGTGCATCTACGAGCATTCCTAGTGAAAGCCGTGAGATCATTTAATAAACCAGGGGTTCAATTTTTGACCCCTGTTGCTTATCTTTTTAAGTTCATTCATAATATGCTATATAGAACTTTCTTCTGAAAAAGATTCTAGAAAATGCCTTGCTGTTGAAGATAAATATCTGTTCTTTACCCATATTACAGCAGTCTTAGTTTCTAAAGATTTTTCGCTAATTTCTTTGTACTTTAAATTAGTACTTGGTATAAGTCCAATAGCTGCTTTAGGAACAATAGCTACCCCAATGCCAGTACTTGCCCATAACAGTATTGATCTTGCATCATCACTTTTACAGATTATTTTTGGTTCAAAATTTGCCTTTTCACAAGAATCTGTTATCATTTTTTCAAACCTACGATCTACTATAAGAGGTTTATCTATTAGTTCTGTTAATTCTATTGAGCTTTGCTGCTCATCCCAATACATATTTCCTTTAGTTGCTGCAACCATAGATTCATTAGGTAAATATATAATCTCAAAGCTTTCTGAATTTATAGGTGTTCTTACAATTCCTATCTCTACAACTCCATTGTTTAATAAGTCTAATATCCTATAGGTATCTCCCTCCCATATTTGAAAGCTTACTTTAGGATACTTATCATGAAAATTATATATTCTTTCAGGTAAAAGTGTAGAGCCTGAAGACGGCACAGTGCCTAAAGATAACATTCCTTGAAGTCCTCTGTTAAAATCCTTTAATTCCTTAGTTGTGGATTCTACCAACTCTAATATTTGTTCTGCTCGATGTTTTAATATTTTTCCAGCATCTGTAAGTTGAATTTTTCGACTTCCTCTTTCTAACAACTTAACCTCCAATTCATCTTCTAAAAGTTTCAGTTGCTGACTAAGAGGCGGTTGCGCCATATGCAGTTGCTGAGCTGCCTTTGTTATGTTTCCTGCTTCTACAATTGCAATAAAATATTTTAACTGTCTAATATCCATAATAACCCCTTCCATCAATAATATCTATATGTTTATCATATAGTTGTTATACATATTAAATATTATATATATACTTCCTTCTTTGATATAATGATACCTGAAAGGCTAAATACTGTCAAAATCGACAGTACTAAAAACTATAGGTGATATTATGTTTGGCAATTTAATATTTTTATGTACAGCTGGTTTTTTCGCTGCATTTGTGGATTCTATAGCAGGAGGCGGAGGTATTATAAGTGTTCCAGCATACTTGTTGGCTGGCGTTCCTCCACACTTATCCTTAGGGACAAATAAGTTTTCTTCTTCTTGTGCATCTTTTACAAGCTCAGTTAAATTTGCAAAATCCGGAAAAGTGGACTTTGACATTCTAAAAATTTTAGGACCATTTACTCTCGTAGGAGCTGTTTTAGGAGTAAATACCGTTTTAAGTATAAGCGCAAGCTATACTAATACAATAGTTCTTGTACTTTTATTATTCGTTGGTATTTACAGTCTCTTTTCTAAAACCACTGGATTAAAAGATAATTTTGAAGGGTTAACCAACAAAAGTAAATTTTCAGGAATACTACTAGCATTTTCTATGGGGTTTTATGATGGTTTTTTTGGTCCAGGAGTAGGGTCTTTTTTAATATTTGGTCTTATAAAAATATTTAAATTTGATTTTGTCAGAGCTGGTGGAAACGGAAAAGTTTTAAATTTTATAAGCAATATAGCATCATTATTGATGTTTGCCCTAAGAGGTCAAATTGATTACAAATTAGGAATACCTGTGGCAATATTTATGATATTAGGAGCTAAGTTTGGTACAAAAGTAGCTTTAGATAAGGGTGCTAAGCTAATGAAACCTATTTTTGTTACTATGGCTTTAGCGGTAGCAGTAAAAATGCTTTATGGAATTATAAAATAAAGTTCACAGGGAACTAAACTATATTGATACCCACAACAGACACTTAACTTATACGCAGGGATATATTTACATTCTGGAAGACACATTTAAATACTTTTGCTATAAGTCTTAGCTCATATTTTTGAAAAAGCTTAGAAGATTTGAATGTTTGAGCACAGCGAGT
>NZ_JAEEGC010000250.1 GCF_019207025.1 Clostridium thailandense
TAAGTGCGACAGCCCCTTTTTTATTAAATAAATTATTAATATAGAGGTAATGTTTTTTTGGAAAAAATCATATTGTAAAATAGGCTGTTATACAACCAAGGGAAAAAATATTAAATTACATCATTTTAAAGGGGAGAGAGTAATATGAAAAGGATAAAATCAATCGTAATGGAAGTACTTATAGTGATAGCAGTTTTTTTTATGGTATGCATAGCTGGCTTAGTAGATATAAAAGCAGGAGAATCTCCAAGGGATACACGACTTATTAAACAAACAAATATTACACTGGAGGGCGATAAAAAAAATATTGAGGATATGAGCAGGAAAATACAAAACCAAAGCTCAGAATTAGAAAAATTAAAAAAAGAAATGAACAAATTAACATTAAATAAAAATACAGAGGAATGGAACAATGCTGTTATAAGCTATAATAATAAATTAATGCAATATAATAAGGACCTATCTCAATATAACTCTAAATTAGATGATTACAATAAAATATATAGTAGTTTAAAAGCTCAAGATGGAGAAAAAGAAAATGCGATAGATTGGGTGAGGAAAGTACTAGGTATTTAAAATACAAGGCATGAATTGTAAATTTACAATTCATGCCTTAAGCATGTACTAGATTTGTAATATATGTTTGTATTTTATATAATGTATTTAAAGTGAAGAAATATTAAAATCCAACGAAAATATTAAGAAGAAATTATAAAGTGGGTGATTGAATGAAATGTAGAGATAAAGCTTTTCCGATTATATTTCTTATATTTGGTATAGTACTAATTACAGCGATTTCAGGATTATCTATAAGAAAGTATATAAAAGACCAAAATGCTTCTAAGGAAAAACTACAACAAATTTCTTTAGAAAATGGCAAAAATTCAAAAGGAACAAGTACTGACAAAGAAACAAATAAGGATAATTTTAAAATTTTCTTTAATAAGCCAGAAAGTACACCATCACGAAGTTCTATTAAAATATATAAAGAAAAAAAAGTATTAGAACTTTATGCTGATGAGAAACTTATTGGAAGATTTAAAATAGGGCTTGGAACATATACAGAGGGAAATAAAGAAAAAGAAGGAGATAATAAGATACCAGAAGGAAGTTACTATATATCTTCAAAGATAAGTAAAACTAAATATACATACTTTATGGGAATTAGCTATCCTAATGTAAAAGATGCTCAAAATGGATTAGATAAGGGGTTGATTGACAAATCTGTATATGATAGGATTAAGAATTCCATAGAAGAGAAAAAACAACCACCAGGAAATACACCATTAGGTGGTGAAATAGGTATACATGGAGGTGGAACTGAATATGAAAATACCTATGGAAGTATTTCTCTTTCTAATGAGGATATAAATATAATTAAACAATATTCAACTATTGGAATGTCAGTTGAAATTTATAAGTAATATTTAAAAGAGAATATAGAGAAAAAACAAAACAGCAAAAATGGCCGTTTATTACTAATTACTTAGTTTTGAAACAGCCATTTATATTTTAATTACCAATTATTTAAGAGTGTTTTTATTTAATACAGATACATATTGACTAAACAACTTATCTAAGTAGTTTAGTAGCTTCTTTTTTATCTAAGCCACTTCCATACCAAGCAGCAACTAAAACAACTAGCCATACAACTCCAACTATAGCTGGAATTCTTGTATCTGAACCTATACACATGGAAACGAATACACCAACTAAAAATATCATAGTAATTATGCCTGAAGCTGGATAAAGTACTGTTTTAAATCTTAATTTACCAACCTGCTCAGGGTTAAGACTCTTTCTGAATTTAATCTGAGTATAAACAATCATGAACCAAGCAAATATTCCCGCAAATGTTCCTACGCTTGTGACATAAGTGAAAGCTTTACCAGGAGCAACGTAGTTTAATATAACTCCTATTAACATAAATCCTACTGAAGCAAGTATTGCATTTTTAGGAACGTTAGTTTTGCTAAGCTTTGAGAATACCTTAGGTGCTTGTCCTTGTAATGAAAGATTATAAAGCATACGACCAGTTGTGAATATACCTGAGTTACATGATGATGATGCTGCTGTAAGTACAACGAAGTTTATGATACCAGCAGCTGCAGCTATGCCAAGTTTTGAGAATGTAAGAACGAACGGACTTCCTGTAGTTCCTATACTGTCCCAAGCATAAAGTGACATTATAACAAACAATGCACCGATATAGAATATCATTATTCTCACAAAAACGCTGTTTATAGCTGTTGGTATTACTTTTTCAGGATTTTTAGCTTCTCCAGCTGTAACACCGATAAGCTCAACTCCTACGAAGGCGAAGGAAACCATGGTTAATGTTGATATAGGACCCATTATTCCCTTTGGGAAGAAACCGCCGTGAGCAGTTAGATTTGAAACACCAATTGGAATTCCTTTATTTCCTAAACCAAACATTATCATAGCTAGACCAATTACAATCATAATAATTATTGTAGCAACTTTTATAAGTGCAAACCAGAATTCGATTTCTCCAAAGGCTTTTGCTGCGGTTAAGTTTACAACAGTAAGTATACAAACTGCAACAAGTGCAGATACCCACTGTGGTACGTTTGGAAACCAAAAGTTAATGTAAATACCTACTGCTGTGACTTCTGCCATACAGGTTACAACCCACATTATCCAATATGTCCAACCTGTTAGATATCCTGCAAGAGGACTTACGTAATCGTTTGCATAAGCGCTAAAAGAACCTGCAACTGGATGTTCAACAGCCATTTCGCCAAGGGCACGCATAATAAAAAATATAATTATTCCTGCAACGGCATAGGTAACCAATATAGCTGGACCTGCAGCTTTGATAGCTGTTGCTGATCCTAGGAACAAACCAACTCCGATAGCTCCACCGATTGCCATCATTTTAATGTGCCTTTCTTCAAGACCACGTTCTAGGCTTTCGCCTGTTTGAGTTTTAACGTCAATGCTCATTTTAAATACCCCTTTCTTGTTAAAAAATTAACTGCTTGCGGACCCCCAAAGCCTTTAGGATTTCAAGCTATATCAAAAAGGATTTCCTACACTTAGTGGTGAATATACCTTGTGAAGTATCCTTTATGAATGAATTTAAAGAAGGAAATTAATTTTTGCAAAATGTTGAGAGTGTTGAAAGATTATTCTTAATATTCATAATTTACTATTTTATGATACCATGTACTGCTAAATTATTCAACTTATTCAATTAATGTAATATAAAGAAACATATATTTATAAATATATTCAGTAAAATGCTTTAAAATGTTAAGGAAATAGTTAATAATGTAAATAAACATTAAAGATACAGAT
>NZ_JAEEGC010000251.1 GCF_019207025.1 Clostridium thailandense
AAATTTTCAGGAATCAAGTGTTAAGCTTTTCCAGCTTCATCTGTCCCTTGATATGCTAATCCCAATGAATTATTCAACTCATTGCTGAAATATGTATATTCATTAATCACATCATTTTTAATTTCATTATATTTATTACTTACTTCATTCCCCAGTTCATTAAAGGCATTTCTAATTGTATCAGATGCTATCTTAAGATCACAATTCACTGCATTGTTCCAACGTGCTTTAATCTCATCCCATGTTGGAAGTATGCCCGAATCTTCTGCTCCTGTTGTTATCTTTTGCTTTTTCGGTCCCTCTAACAGCTTTATTAACTTATCTACTTCATTTATTGTATTATCTATCTGCGTAATAGCATTATTTATATCCTTGGATAAACCTGTGGTAATAGCCTTCTCTGCAGCACTAACTGCACTTTTAGCGGCTGAAAATACACTTTTAACAGCACTAGTAACTTTACTAACTAATCCACTAAAAAATCCCATCCTCCTCACCTCATTTTCATTATTTCCTTCTAATTGTTTTTCACCTTAGACCCCTTAATGCTTGTCTCTCCACTCATCTGTATCTCACTAGCTTTGCATTTCAACCCTATAGAATCCTTGGCTGATACCGTTATTGTTCCTGCATTTAAACTTATACTTCCTCCACTTATGCTCACTCCACCGCCGGATATCTGAATTCCGCTGTCACTTATTGTTATTGTTGCTCCGTTTGCTGATATAACTATCTCTCCATCGGTAAACTTTATTTCTTTCCCTGAGCTTGTTCTAAACATTTTTACCCCTGGATCTGGAAGTCCTCCATCGCTTTTTCTTATTGAATTTATTACAATTCCCTCTTCTTCTTTATTAGTTGGAAAATAAACCTTAACTTAGTCACCCATCTCCGGCATACAGTACATTCCTGTATTACCTTCTGCTGTATAAGGTGTGGAATATGGAAATGCATAAGCTTCTCTTAAATTTTGATTTTCATCAATTTGAAGATGAACCTTTACAGTGTCCCCGCTTACTCCTATTACCTTGCCTTCAATGGATGTCCCTTTTATTTTATTGTTTAAAATCAAATCTTGAGTTAAACCATTTTTAGGTGAAAGGATGTATTCATGTTTTAATATACTGTCCTTCATTGTGGCTGTTGCTCCAAATACATAGAGTTTTTTATCTTTAAAATTTACAGAATCCCCTATATTTAAAATCCTATCTGTTTCTATTTTGTAGTATATAAAATCATTTTCCTCTATGGTTTTGTTATAGTTCTCTGAAGAACTTCTGAAGTTTCCTATCTTTTTACTGATGCTGTAATTAAAATCTTCAAGTTGTCCCACTTCTTCCCCTTTAGGTGGACCAAACCAGAACTTAGTTTTA
>NZ_JAEEGC010000252.1 GCF_019207025.1 Clostridium thailandense
ATAAGATGTTATGCTGATGAGTTAATATTTTACCAGTTGAAATTTAAATTGAAGTACTCTTAAAGACTTGAAATATAAGACTTTAGGGTGCTTTTTCTATTGTGCTTAAAAAAATAAAAAATTAGCAGTAGCATTTGTTTTTATAAATGTTTAAATTATATTATTTATGTTAAAATAGCTATTAGGGAAGGAAGTGATTAGGTGAAAAAAATTCCTATAGGTATAAGCGATTTTAAAAAGTTAGTAAGTGAAGAGTACTATTTTGTTGATAAAAGTTTATTAATAAAAGAAGTTTTAGAAGATGGTAGTGAAGTTATATTATTGCCAAGACCGAGACGTTTTGGGAAAACTATAAATATGAGTATGCTTAAATATTTCTTTGAGAAAACTGATGAGGATAACAGTTTTCTTTTTAAAGATTTAAATATATATAAATATAAAGCTATTATGGGGAAGCAAGGAAAGTATCCAGTTATTCATCTCACCTTTAAAGATGAAAAATATTCAAAATGGGAAGATTGTGAAAAAGGAATAAAAATACTTATTGGTGATTTGTATAGAAGATATGATTTTATTTTAAAAAATGATATTTTAGATGAAGGTCAAAAGAAAAAGTATAACAATATTATAAATGGAGAAGCGAGTTTAGTTGAATATTATAAGAGTTTAAAGGATTTAAGTATTTATTTAAGTGTTTATTATAGGTGTAAAACTGTAATATTAATAGACGAATATGATGTACCAATACAAAGTGGATATATAAATAATTATTATAATAATGTTATTGAATTTATGAGAAATTTTTTAAGTGCTGCTCTTAAAGATAATGAGTATTTAGAAAAAGGAATTCTTACAGGAATACTTAGGGTTGCAAAGGAAAGCATATTTTCAGGTCTAAATAATTTAATTGTATATAGCATTCTAAGAAATAAATACAGTAGTTATTTTGGATTTTCTGAAATGGAAATAGAAGAGCTTTTCAAATATTATAAGGTGGAATTTAAATTAGATGAAGTAAAAAGCTGGTATAATGGCTATGTATTTGGTGAGAACGTAATATATAATCCATGGTCTATTTTAAATTATGTTAATAACTGGGAAGAGGGCCTTCAGCCTTATTGGATAAACACCAGTAGTAATGACTTAGTGAAAAAACTTATCACAAAAGGTGGGCAGCAGCTTAAAAGTGAGCTGGAAGATTTGATTCAAAATAAAATTATAAGTAAAGAAATAAATGAAAACATTGAAATGAAGGAAATAGATAAAAGTACAGAAAATGTATGGAGTTTTCTTCTTCTCAGTGGATATTTAAAAATAGTAAAGAAAAACAGAAAAGCTGATGGAAGACTTATGTGTGATTTAGCTGTACCAAACCTAGAAGTTAAGTATTTATATAATGAAATAATAATGAGTTGGTTTAAAGAAACTTTAAATAATGATCGTTTTAACTTTATGCTAGAAAGTCTTACAAAAGGTGATATAAAAACTTTTGG
>NZ_JAEEGC010000253.1 GCF_019207025.1 Clostridium thailandense
ATTGAGAATCTAAAATTTAAAGATAACAAGTTTATTCAGCCAAAAGAAACTATTGTCTCAGAATGGTTTAAAAACGAATCTCCTTCAGCATTAAATTAGTTGTAAAAAAACTCTTGCAAATTTAAAAAATCTCTATCATTTTTGATAGGGATTTTTTACGCTTACTTTTAAATTCTTTAGTATTTATAAATTTTCTTATCATAACGAAATTTAGGTAATAGTAAATATAACTATAACTTATTTTAAAAATGAAGGTTATCATGAAATAGTATTATTTATACTACTAAGTATTTAATATAAAATTAAATTACTAGGACTCGCAGCTTTCCTTCAAAATACTTATCCTTATAGTTGTGCAAAGCATTATGGAGATTGTTTGTCAGATTACTTCTAAGTTGAAAAAAAGTATTCTGGATACTATGTAAATGTTTCATTCCTAATAAGACCTACTGAAAGATAACAATGCAAAGCAAAATTGAGGAGATAGAATATTATGTTAAAAGAAAAGTTTTTATTTATACCTTTTACATTTATATTTTTAATTCTTATGCTTATATTTTTAATATTTGATTCATCAATTCGTTTCTCACATAATTACTATGTTAGTAATTATGGGGATGATAGCAATTCTGGCTTATCAGAAGCTCATCCATGGAAGACTATATCTAAGGTCAACAATTATAATTTCAAACCAGGTGATGTTGTGCATTTTAAGTGTGGAGATATATGGAGGGAACAGCTAATTCCTAAAAACGGAAATGAAACCGGACCTGTTACCTACGCATCTTATGGAACTGGTAACAAACCTTCTCTTTATGGTTCAGTATCATTAAGTACACCCAGTAATTGGATAGAAGAGACACCTAATATTTGGACATTAAATAAAAATACCGATAATACCCAGAGTGATCCAAATTATATAAATCCAAATAAATTTTTGATATGTCAAAAAAATGGTGCCAAAGTTAACTATTATAAGAACGTATCAAAGAGTGGATTTATTAAAATAGATTCCTTGTCTAGTGGCATTTCAATGTTTAATGTTCAATTGCTTGTTGCAGAATTAAATCTAACCACAAATAA
>NZ_JAEEGC010000254.1 GCF_019207025.1 Clostridium thailandense
GGGAACATCCATAGATTTGTGTAAATCAAATCTATGGATGTTCTTTTTATGTATGTATAGCTGGTAATTATGGGAACAATAACTATAAAATATTTTTATGAGGAGAGATATTTATGAATTCATTAGAAATACCTGATATTGATCTAAAGAAAGAATTAAATAAGTGCAAAAATATGGAGGATCTCGTTGGTAAGAATGGATTAATGCAGAGACTATTTGGCGGTATAATTCAGCAGTTTCTAGAAGCAGAGATGGAGGAACACCTTGGCAGAGAGAAGTATGAAAGGCAAAATAATGAAGATAGAAATTATAGAAATGGACATAGTTCAAAGAAGATTAAGACTAGTTTCGGTGAGGTTGGAGTAGACGTACCGAGAGATAGAAATGCTGAGTTTGAGCCTAGGATTGTGAAAAAATATGAAACTGTTTGCAATGAGCTTGATAAGAAAGTGATAGGTTTGTATGCAAGAGGAATGTCTGTAGATGATATTAAGTCAGAAATAGATGAATTATACGGGGTAGACATATCCCCTTCAATGATATCTAAGATAACTGATAAAGTAATGGACACAGCTACCGCTTGGCAGAATAGGGCTTTGGATCCTTTGTATCCTATAGTATATATGGATGCTGTTCATTTCAAGGTTAGAGATCAACATAGAATTGTCAGCAAAGCAGCGTATATTTGTATGGCCTTGGATATCAAGGGTTATAAAGATATACTTGGAATATGGATTGGAGAACAAGAAGGCGCTAAATTTTGGTTATCTGTATGCAATGACCTAAAAAACAGAGGAGTTAGGGATATAGTTCTGGCATGTATGGATGGGCTTAAAGGGCTTCCTGATGCTATTAAAGCTGTCTTTCCTGAGGTAAATATACAGAATTGTATAGTTCATCAGATAAGAAACTCCATGAAATATATACCATCAAAAGATATTAAAGCTTTTATGAAGGATTTAAAGTGCGTGTATCAAGCAGTAAATGAAACTATGGCAAGTCAGTCACTTCAATCTTTAGAAGCTAAATGGGGGGATAAGTATCCAATAGTTATACAATCATGGAATAATAATTGGGGCAACTTGTCAACATATTTTGATTTTCCTCAGGAAATAAGAAAAATAATATACACTACTAATGCCTTAGAAGGGTTCAACAGACAGTTAAGAAAGTTCACTAAAATAAGAACTGTATTTCCTACGGATGATTCCTTAACAAAAGCCTTATACTTAGCAACAGAACAGATAATGGTCAAATGGACATCACCTAGGGCAAATTGGGCTAGTACTCTAGCTCAACTTAGTATAATGTTTAAAGATAGGCTTGAACAATATGGCTAAAAAATACGGCTTGTACTATTTTGAATAAAGATGAATAATAATGAAAGTATTACAAATAATAATGATATAAAGAAGCTATACTTTCTCATTATCTAGTTATTCCCCAAAAAATAAAAATTACTATGGAAAAGAATTCCCATAGTAATTTCCAAATAAATTTAAACTTGTCTATTCTATTTTACACAAACCTATGCACGTTCTC
>NZ_JAEEGC010000255.1 GCF_019207025.1 Clostridium thailandense
ATATCTCGCAGAATAAGTCTACTTTCTGCCATACTTACCTAAGTGCGACAGCCCCATTTTGATGTGCGCTGTTTGTTTTAATAAAAATAAAAAATTGACATGGATAAAATTAAGTGGTAATATAATCACATACCAAACGGTCGGTATCAAGGAGGCGTTAAACTAATGAATGATACAAGAGAACATATTTTGAGGGTTTCTTATAAACTTTTTCTTAAAAAGAGCTATAAAGAAGTTACCATGAAAGAGCTTGTGGAGAACTCGGGCTTGTCAAAAGGTGCATTCTACCATTATTTTGAGGGTAAGGAACAGCTTTTTGGGGAAGTTATTGATAAATCTTTTAGTGATTTTTCAGTGGACTATAGCAAGTTCAGTCATGATTCTTTATATGAATTTTTTCATGACTATATAAAGTTTATTAATGAAAGAATGGAATTGTTCAAGAAAAATAATGACTGTGATAGTGTGTTTGATTTAAATTATTTTTCTTTAATTTTTGATGCATGTAAGCTTATTCCAAGCTTTTATGAAAAATTAAATGCTAATTTACAGGATGAACTTAATGCATGGACAGCAATAATAAAGCTTGCTAGAGAAAAGGGAGAAATTAAATCTCCTATGAGTGACGAGCAAATTGCAAGAATATTTATATATACCAATGATGCATCTAGTCTTCAAAACATATTGAAAGGTCAAGAGCCAGTATTATCCAGTTCTTTATTGCAGCTTTGGAAGGATTTTTATGAAGAAATAAAAGAATAAATTTTTTTAACGCTTACATACCGAACGGTCGGTTTTAAAGTGAATAGACTTTAAGGTTAAGTTAATTTTAGGTATGGAATTTCACAAAGGTCAAGAAAGGAGATGATTTTTATGAAAAGAAGGATATCAAGCATACTTATGGCAAGTGTATTAGGAGTCAGTTTATTAAGCGGCTGTAGTGCAGGCAGCGCTCCGAATGTCAGCACTCTTCAAACAAAGTTGATTAAGAGTGATAGCAATGAATACATGATGGCAGGAAAAATTGAAGCAAATGAAAATATTGATATAACATCAAAAATTACTGCCAAGGTAGAAGCTATAAATGTTGAGGTTGGCTCTAATGTAAAAGAAGGAGATGTGATAATCAAACTGGATTCGAAAGATCTTAATGCCCAAGTAGCTGAAGCCCAGGCAGGGGTTGAAACTGCCAATGCAAATCTTGCGAAAATTCAAAATGGAGCAAGGCCTGAAGAGATAACTAAGGCTCAGGCGGCAGCTTCTAGTGCTAAGGCAACCTATGATAATGCAAAAGAGAATTATGATAGAAATGTTCAGCTTTTTAATAAAGGTGCTATTTCCCAAAGTCAGCTTGAGCAATATAAAACTGAGCTAGCTAATGCAGAAGGATCCTATAAGTCTTATGAAGCTGATTTAGAGATGCTAATTAATGGTGAAACACAGGAAACTATTAAAGTGGCACAGTCGCAGGTAGAACAGGCACAAGCTGCCTTAAATTTGGCAAAAGTTCAGCTTAATAATGGAATAATTGTATCTCCAATATCGGGAGTTGTAAGCAGTAAAAATGTAAGCAGCGGAGAGCTTGCTGAAGCTGGATCATCCCTAGTTACGATTGTAAATTCAGATGCGCTGTATATAAATGCATATCTTCCAGAATCACTAATGAACAGAGTAAAGATTGGACAAGAAGTTGCTATTAAAGTATCTAACGTTTCGAATAAAGTCTTTAATGGTAAAATACTGGTAATTAATCCTGTAATTGATTCAGAAAATAAAAATGAATTAGTGAAAATAAAATTTGAGACACAGGATCCATTGCTAAAGCCAGGAATGTTTGCAGAAATAGCTTTAAAAAACTAAGGGCAGGTGAGAGATATGAAAGGAAAACGTAAGGTAGTAATTTTATCATTATTAGCAGCGATGACTGCTACACTTATAGGAGTAGGAGGGTACTATTGGTACAATAGCACGTACTATGTTTCCACAGAAGATGCTCAGGTGACTGGTGATTTTTTTAAAGTAACACCACAGATATCTGGAAAGCTCTTGGAATTTGATGCTAAAGAAGGCGAAAGGGTAGTTAAAGATCAGATTCTTGGGCATGTTGAAGCAATTGGAGCTGGTGATTCCAGTATAGACACATCCCTTCTTAGAGCTCCCATAACCGGTATTATAATAAAAAAACAGGGTGAAATTGGTGAAATGGATTCCGCCGGATCTACACTTGCTGTACTCATTGATCCAAGTAAGCTATATATAAATGCAAATATTGAAGAAACAAAAATTAAAAAGCTTAAGGTAGGGCAAAATGTTGATATTAAGATCGATCAATATAAAGGTGAAAAATTCAAGGGCAAAGTGGAACAAATAGGATTAGCTTCTAATGCGGCATTTTCACTACTTCCTTCAGCATCAAGCGGAACTTTTACTAAGGTTGTTGAAAAGGTTCCGGTTAAAATTAAGCTTGAAAAATATGATGTCAATCTCTTGCCTGCTACTAATGCCGTTGTAAAAATCCGTGTAAAGTAGGTGAGGTGAATGGAAAAGAATAAAGCAGCTTCATACAAATGGGTTATTTTAATTACTATTGTTTCCGGATGTTTTATGGTAAGTTTGGATTCCAGTATTGTAAACCTTGCAATTACTAAGATGATGACAACTTTTAATGCAACCCTTGATCAAATAAAATGGGTATTAACCGTTTATACACTAGTCATGGGGATTACAATACCAGCCAGTGGATATTTAAGTGATAGATATGGTACGAAAAATGTATTCGTATTATCAATTGTTTTATTTACTATAGGTTCATTGCTTTGCGGATTATCTTGGAATGGAACGTCAATTGTTATCTCCAGAATAGTACAAGGCATTGGAGGAGGATTAATAATTCCGATAGCCAATACAATATTAATGAGTACTTTTGATAAAGAAGAGAGAGGAATGGCTATTGGAGTTATGGGTATTGCAGTAATGGCAGCTCCAGCCATAGGCCCAACTTTAGGTGGTTATATTATTGAAAACTTAGATTGGAGGCTTATCTTTTTAATTAACATTCCAATAGGAATAGCTGGCACAATACTAGCGAGCATAGTATTAAAAAATTCAGAGCATAAATCTACAAAAAATCTGGATATAATAGGGTTCATAACATGCAGTATTGGACTTGGATGTATATTATATGTGCTTGGAGGCGATAACATTGATTGGGGAGATATTAAAAACATAGTATTGATAATTATAGGCTGCTACAGCTTAATAATATTTGTTGCAAATGAGCTGATGATCTCGGATCCAATGCTTGATTTACGCCTTTTAAAAAACTATACTTTTTGTATGAGCAACATTATTCTAAATATTGCGGTATTGGCACTTTATGGTGGTATATTTCTTGTGCCGATTTTTATGCAGCAGCTTAAAGGACTTTCACCATTTCAGACAGGCCTGGTGCTGTTTCCGGAAGCTATTGCTACGGCAGTGTCCATGGTCATATCGGGTAAGTTCAGTAATAAAGTGGATACAAGGGTAATGGCAGTTTTAGCGTTAATACTTCTTGCCTTAAACAGCTACAGTATGTCTAAAATAACTTTGAATACTCCGAGTAATGATATCACTATGCTTTTACTCCTAAGAGGAATGGGAGTAGGACTATTAATAGCACCGGTTCAGACAGCGGGCTTCAATGCAGTTTTAAAGAGGGAAATGCCTAATGCTTCGGCTATTATAAATACTATGAAGCAAATAGGTGCCTCCGTTGGGATTACTATTATAACCAGTATAATGCAGTATAGAAATACTATTAATTATGCCGATATATCTTCAAAAATAAATGCTTTTAATCCAAATAGTATTACTCTTTTAAAATTGATACAGGGCATATTTTTAGGCAGTGGGCTCAGCCAAGCTGATGCTCAGGGTGCAGCTATAACTGAAGTTTATGCTGTGGTGGCAAAACAAGCTGAGCTTCAGGCACTTAACGATACAATGTTTGTTATATGCATAATAAGTATTATTACCATACTCCCAACTCTATTACTAAAAGAAAACAAGGGAACAAACGGGGAAGTGATGGGAGACTCCTAGAGGCATGAACAATTTGCTAACTAAAATCAAAAGAAAATTCCAGCAGGGAAAATGAACTCCGAGAACTTTTTATCGGAACAAATCTGTAAAAATATATGACCGCAGAATTTAACATATGTTTTCTTGAAAACTTAAAGGAGTAGAAGATAAAAGTATAAGGTATTGCAATTTAAAATTATTATTGATTTTAAATGCAATATCTTATTTCTATCTAGAATTGGATAGTTTTTATTTTTTAATTTTTTTGTAATTTTCATCAAAATACTTGCCGTTGCGAATGTCATCTGTCATGCCTTTATAAGGAGATTCGGAGATAACATCTTCATTATTTTGTCCTGCATTACCCATATAAGTTATGGTTGCAAATTCAGGAACAACGTATTTTGGATAAGTTTCATATTTTTCTCGAGATTCTTCCATTAAATCAATATGTTCATTTTGATAACATACTGTAATTTCTGGATGTTCATGAACCCATTTTGGAAAGAATATAACGCCATGGAGTTTTCCTTCATTTGGCATAAAGTCTAATGCTACATCAGTACCAGTTGGTTCAGTCCAAGTGATTTTAAATACTCCATCTGTTAATTTTACAATATTTGCTTCTTGGTCTGTTACCCAACGGCCAGCTACCATACCGCCATGGATACGATAATCGACAGTGTGGTCGTTCTTGGCATACCATTCGTATTCCCAACCATTATCATAAGTGTAGATAAAATGTGTTCCTAAAAAATCGTTTAGGTCTTTAAATATTTTTTTTCCTGTCATTGAATTTGTTCTCCTTTCATCAAAGAAAAAAACATGTAAATATAAACATGTATGAATTTACATGTTTGATTATAAATATTATGTTATACTCAAAATAGGGAGTTGTCAATAGAAATAAAAATCTAGTAGCTTTCAATAAAGAAATATTTTAGAAAAACAATAGCTAGATATTAATTTTAAGTTTTATATGAGATAAATAATAATTGCAGGAAGTGTTCCATAATAGTAAAAAATAGTACTTGGCCTTTTATGCTTGCCGCAGCTTAGGCGGAAGTAAAACAACCAAGACCAATCTAATAAATAAAATTAACATCATGATTTTAATCTGAAAACTTGATATAATGGGTGGTTGAATAAGGACTATGATGATATAAAAAGGATAGAGTATTGGGACTTAATTTCATTAATGATTTTAAGTAAAATACTCTATCCTTTTTATTTTTTTGAAAGTGATGAAATAAAGTCATCTATCATAGATTCAAAGCTCTCATCTAAAGTTACTTTATTATTATGAAAATATCCAAAGGAATATAACGAGACAAAACCATGCAAAAGACTTCTTAAAGCTCGACTCTTATGAACCAAACGGACTTCATCCTTAATGTAAAACTCTAAAATCTGACGAATTATACGAGTAGTTCCTTTTGCTAAATTAAATAGCTCTGAGTTCTCAGTACTTGGAATACTCATAAGAAGTCTATAAGCGGTCGTATTTTCAAAAGCAAACTCTTTATAAATCTTTGCATATTCTTTTATGGCTTCATCGCCACTCTTACCAATTAAGCTCTGCATTAACTTTTGATTTAATTCATTTAAAAGATATACTGTCATTTCTATTTTAAGGCTATCCATATTATTAAAATGATTATACAAAGAAGGATATTTTATATTCAATTTTTCAGCGATTTTTTGGAAATTAAGTTGATTAAGACCAATTTCATCTGCCAAAGAAAAAGAGACCTGAATAATTTTTTCTTTGGTTAAATTTCTTTTTTGCATTCACTTCTCACTCCTATAATCTTATGTCATATAAAGAAGCACGACCGATACTTAACTTATACTCCGGTACATGTTTCCAAGCTTCGGCACGATAAAAACTTTTTGCCAATCTAAAGCTCAGCATTTT
>NZ_JAEEGC010000256.1 GCF_019207025.1 Clostridium thailandense
TTTAAAAAAGCTAAGAATCTTTGATAACTTGCTCTGCTCAAACAATCAAATCTTCTAAGATTTTTCAAAATATGAGCTAAGACTTGTATCAAAAGTATTTAAATGTGTCTTCCAGAATGTAAATATATCCCTGCATATAAGTTTACCTTCGGCCTTGGATGTTTATATAGTGCGACAGCACCATTCATAAGACTTTTTAAAATGCTGAACTAAGAATGATAAAGAAGTTTCTATATTAACTCATCTATGCATAGAATCTAGTCTATTATATTTTTTTACTGCATTTTTAGTCCATTTGCGAGCACATCATAATATTGGTCAGTAAGAATTTTTATGGACTTTTCATATTTTTTATAAGTAGCTTTTCCTAGATATAAATCCTCAGTTGGTATATTTAATTTATCAATTATAAAATCTCTTAGAAGAATCAGATTTCTAAATAATCTAAATTCTATAATATCAATGTCGATGTCCATTCTAATTAATCCCTTTTTTTGAAGATCAATGATAATATTATGTGCAGGTTTATTGTTTCTGCATCCCCATTTATTAAAATCTTTGGTATTTATAAAAGAAAGAATGAAACTGCTGTAATTAAAATAAGTAAAATCAAATTCTATTAAACGATATATAATCTTTTGGGCAATGTCAATACAACAGCTTTCAATTTCATATTCATAAAAATCTGTTATGTAGCTTATTTTTTTTTCTAATACATAATCAACAAGAAATTCATATAAATCAGTTTTATTATCGAAATATCTATAAAAACTTCCTTTTGCAATTCCTAAATTTTCTATAATTCTGTTTAAAGAAGCTGAATCATAATCGTGAGTTGAAAATTCTTTAACACATATTTCTATGATTTCTTCCTGTCTTTCCTTTGGTAAATTAAAAAAAGTTTTATTAGGCATTCGTAACACCTCCATCTAGTGATATTCTACATAAGAATTAATTAACTGTAAACATATAAATTTACAAAAGGATAAACTTGCCTCAAATATATATTGACAGTATATGATGAAAATGGTATTTTAATTTAAAGAGACCTAGTGGTCGCGTCTAATCGTTCGCGACTAATTATTCATAATGTATTTGCAAGTTTGGAGGTATAAAATGAAAAATAAAATGATGACTATTTGTTCATTATTTCTAAGTATTACTTTGCTAAGTGGCTGTGGAAAGTCCTATGCAGAAAAGTCTGATACAAAAACTTATCCAGTGAAAGTCTTACAGGTTAAAGACGAAAGTTTCCCTATTTCTTTGGAGTATGAAGGAATAACTGGAGGAAGTGAAGTGAGAAAGCTTTCCTTTAAAAGTTCAGCTAAGATTTCAAAAATACATGTATCCAAGGGACAACATGTAAAGAAAGGAGATAACTTAGTGGAACTTGATAAAAATGATTTGAATTTTGCAGTACAAGCAGCCAAATCTCAAATGGATTCAGCCTCTGCACAATATGATAAAGCAGTAAATGGAGCACAGGCAGAAGATGTAAATAGAGCTGAGATAGCTGTAAAAAGTGCACAAGATAACTATAACTATTATAAGGACTTATATGACAAGAATGTTAAGTTATATGAATCTGGAGCAGTTGCAAAGCAGCAGCTTGATGGAGCTAAGCTTCAGATGGACAGCTATGAGAGTGCTTTAAACAGTGCAAAACAAAGCTTAGAACAACTTCAAAATGGCTCTAGAGAAGAGGATAAACAAGCTTTACTAGCTCAGGTAAATATGGCAAAAGCTAATTATGATTCAAAAGTCAACCTGCTTCAAGATGCAAATTTAGCTGCAGACAGTGATGGCTATGTAGTAGATGTACTTTGCAAAGAAGGGGAAATGCAGGCGGCTGGTAATCCAGTTGTTTTATTTAGAAGTGAAAATCAAGTTGTTACAGTGGGATTATCAAGTGATGATGTGAAAAAAGTACAGATTGGAACAAAGGCAAAGGTTAAAATTAATGATACTGAAGTTGATGGAGAAATTATAAATATAGTTCAAATGGCGGACAAGCAATCAGGAACCTATAGTGCAGAAATTAGGCTTTTGACTCCAATAGATAATAATAAGTTTTATGTAGGTGAAACAGTAAAAGTTTATATTGGTATAGGAGAAAAGAATTCAACATGGATTCCTATTAACAGCATTTTAAATGATGGAGAAGACTATGTTTATGTAGTAGAAAGTGGTCATGCTGTTAGAAAAAATGTTACTTTAGGTGATACCAATGAAGATAGAGTTTCTGTAGAAGGTTTAAAAGTTGGAGACAAACTTGTTGTTGAGGGAATGAAAAATATAAAAGCTGGATATCAGGTTTCTATAAAGTAAAGGAGGAACTATTATGGGTCTAATTAAAGCAGCCATAAAAAATAAAAAAATAATACTATTTTTAGTGGCTATAATCGTTATAAGTGGTTTCTATTGTTACTATATTATCCCTAAACAAGAAAGTCCGGATGTTTCATCACCAGCAGCTATGATTACTACAATTTATCCTGGAGCTTCTTCCAGTGATATAGAAAAGCTGGTTACAAAAAAAATTGAAGAAAAAGTAGAAGAAATAGGTGGTTATGATTATGTAGAATCCTTTTCGAAAAATAGCGCTTCCATAGTTATCGTTTATTTAAACAATGATGTAGATAAAGATAAGGCTTGGAGGGATTTGAGGGATAAAATTAAAGATTTAAAATCTGAACTGCCAGATGGATGTCAGGATAGTCAAATAGATACAAAACTTACGGAAACCGCCGGTATGATTATAAGTATATCAGGTAAAAATTATACTTATGAACAATTAGGAAACTATGCAGAGGATATAAAGAAAGAGTTAACCAGTGTCAGTGGCGTTTCTAGATTTGATATAAAAGGAAAGCAGGATAAACAAGTAAAAGTAGAAGTAGATTGGAGCAAAATAAATAAGTATGGTATTTCAATCGAAGATGTATGTAGTGTATTAAAAGCACAAAACATAGATATTCCATCAGGATCATTGAATTTGAGTACTGGAAAAATAAAAGTTCAAACCCCAGGTTCCTTTAACTCACTGCAGGAAATACAAAATACTATTGTAGGGGTATCTTCGAGCAGTGGAGAAACTGTAAAGATAAAGGATATAGCAAAAGTATATATGGATTATGATGATGACTCAAGTTATAAATTCACTGATAATGGTGTCAATACAGTGCTTCTGGCAGGTTATTTTCAGGATAATAAGAACATAGTTTTAATAGGTGATGATGTAAAGAAAAAGTTGGATACTATAAAAAAACAGATGCCGAAGGATCTAAATATAGAGGAAGTTACCTTCCAACCTAAAGAGGTAAATGATTCAGTTTCCTTCTTCATTAAAAACCTTAGGGAAGGTGTTATTCTTGTAATTATAACAGTTCTTTTAGGAATGGGATTAAGAAATGCTATGGTAGTATCTGCAGTTATTCCAATATCCATAGGAATGTCTTTTCTTGTAATGTATGCACTTGGAATTAAAATACAACAAATGTCTACTACTGCACTTATTATAGCACTTGGAATACTGGTGGATGACGCTATTGTAATAGGGGATGTCATACAGGTTGGAATAGATGAGGGAATGACAGGAGATGCTGCTGCTTTTAATGGAATAAAGAAGCTGTTTGTACCTGTGTTTACTTCTACATTAATTATTGTAGGTGCTTTTTCACCGCTACTTACAATACCAGGAGCAGTAGGAGAATTTTTAAGAACTTTACCTCAAGTAGTAATGATATGTGTAACTTGCTCATATTTATCGGCTCTGCTTGTTACACCGGCTATGTCATCCTTGATTTTCAGAAAAAGTAAAAATGTTAACAAGGAAAGTAAGGTTCGCAGGATGTTCCATAAACTTCTGGAATATGGACTTAAACATAAAAGAAAGGTTATTTTAGCGGCAGTAGGAGTATTTGCAGTATCTATGATATTAATGAAAACTTTAGGAATGCAATTTTTCCCACATGCAGATAAAGATATAGTTTATATAGATATCTCTAATGAGAAAGTTGAAGACATAAATAGTACAGCTAATCTTGTAAAGCAGGTAGAGGAGGTGTTGAAATCACAAAAAGAAGTTGTAAGTTATACTTCAGCTATAGGTGGTGGATTGCCTAAGTTCTACATTACTTTACCTACAGTGGCACCAGCAAAAGATACAGCTCAGATTATGGTAAAGGTAGACACAAATAAAACCAAGAAGTTTAATACTAGAGAAGAACTAGCTCAGAATATACAAAATCAATTAGATAGCAAGATTTCTGGAGGTACAGTCACAGTAAAGCTTTTAGAACAAGCTCAACCAATAGGGGCACCTATTCGCCTAAGACTTACTGGAGATGATCTAGACAAAATTTATGCATCTTCAGAGAAAATACAGCAAGAGTTAAAAGCTATACCGGGTACTCTAAATGTGAGAGATGATGCTGCTAAGAAGACTTTTGAATATGAAGTAAATATAGATACCACTAAGGCATCACAGCTTGGGGTGTTAAAATCAGATGTGCTTAAGCAGATAAATATTGCATTAAAAGGATACTCAAGTTCTGTTTATAGAAAGAACGGCAGTGAATATGATATATTAGTTAAAACTAATATTGCTTCAGTAAAAGAATTAGAGAATCTACAGATTAAGTCTTCTGTAACAGGGAATAAGGTAATCTTGTCGCAAATAGCATCTATTAAGCTTGACTCACAACTAGATCAAATAAAGCATTATAAGAAGGACAAAACAGTAACGATATATAGCGATATAAAAACAGGTTATAATGCTGTAAATATTGAAGATACATTAAATGAAAAGATAAATAAAATGGACTTAAACGGAGTAAATGTTATCTATGATGGTGAAAAGCATCAAATACAAAAGAATTTTACAAGCCTTGCAGTAGCAGGAGCGTGTACTATAATAATAATCTATGTCCTTTTATTTGTTCAATTTAATTCGTTTATACAGCCACTCATAATAATGTGCTCTCTTCCATTATCACTTATGGGAGTAGCAATAGGACTATTGATATTTAGAATGCCTTTGTCACTAACTGCCGTAATGGGAATAATAAGTTTGATTGGAGTAGTTATAAGAAATGCAATTTTACTTATAGAGTATATAATTGAGGGGAGAAAGGAAGGACTTTCAATAGATGAGGCATGTCTGCATGCTGTAAGTCAAAGATTCAGGCCAATAATACTAAGTTCTACAGCAACTATTACAGCACTTATACCACTTGCTTTTTCTAAGAGTGCATTGTTTGGGCCTATGTCCGTAACTATAATGTTTGGTCTTTTAAGTGCTACGTTCCTTACATTTATTGTTGTTCCAGTAGTATATTCTTTAGTAAATACTAAATTAGAAGAAAGATTAAAAAATAAGAATACAGAATGTATTTAAGAATTCATAAGGCATTATGACATTTTCCACTTTTTATAACTTAATTTCCAAGATGGATGACGTTCAAAAATATGTACACGTACAATATTACAATATTTGCAAAATGTTGAATGTATAGGATAAATGAAGTATAATCAGTGTATATAATATTTGGAATATTTATAAAAGTAAAAATAGTATATTTTTTAGGAGGGGTATTATGTCATTCAAAGAAAAAAGCTTTAAATCATTTAATCAAAAAGACACAATACAAGCATGGATTTATACTCCGATTCGCAAACCTCGCGGAATCGTTCAACTTATACATGGATTTGGTGAGCATTCACGTCGATATTTACATATGATATTAAGGTTAAATGAAGCGGGGTTTGTAGTTGCAGCGGATGATCATGTGGGACATGGAAAGACAGCGTATGATTCAGGTAACTGGGGTGATTGGGGCGATAAAGGCTATATGACAATGGCAGAAGATGAACATACACTTCGCAAAATTGTACAAGAAGAATATCCTGATTTACCTTATTTTATATATGGACATAGTATGGGATCAATGATTGCCAGATGTTATGCTGCTGCTTATGGAAAAGGAATCGATGGCTTAATTTTATGCGGAACCTCTGGCGTATTTCCAAATGCTGCTGAACTTGTGCCAATTTTGAAAAAGCAAATAGATGAAGGTAAGGGAGAGGAAACTGATCTAGATTCTTTGAACAAGCTTCTAGGGTGGATGACAGAGCGTTGTGAAAATCTTATTACAGCCAATGACTGGATTTGTGGCGACCCTGATGTGGTAGCAGACCATGCAAATGACCCATTCAATAACTTTAAAACTCCGCCTAATGTACGTTCGTTATACTATTTTGTTATGATGATGGATACTATTGTTGGAACTCAGTGGGCAGAAAGGGTACCAACATCAATTCATGTTTATAATATGGCTGGAGATCAGGACCCAGTTGGGCAGTATGGAGAAGGTGTTTATGCTGTATCTAATTGGCTTGCAGAAACAGGGCATAAGGTAAAAACAAAAGTTTATCCAGGAAAACGACATGAAATACATAACTATCGTGATATTAGGGATAAAGTTGAAGATGAAATGATAGATTTTATGAATAGCATTATTGAAAAATAATATAATCATTTTGTAAATTATTCAAAGCATTAAATAATATAGACACCCATAGTCAAA
>NZ_JAEEGC010000257.1 GCF_019207025.1 Clostridium thailandense
CTATTATAGTTTATCATCTCTACTTAACATTGTCAATAATTTTTTTTAATTATTTTTGTTAAGCTTTGTCGTTTCTTCAAGCGACATGTGTTATTTTATCATATTCTTAAGACACCATATCTACTATTTATCCTATTTTGTTAACTTATCGCTATATTTCTTGATATTTAATGTACTTTTCTCCATTATTCCTATATTGATACACTAGGAATTGTTGATGAATTAATCAATAATTCTATTTAATTTTCACACTTTATAAGTTAAAATGTTACAGGAGGTGATTTTAATGCCACAGATAAAAATAAGAGGGATAGAAACAACAAAAGTGTGTACTATAAGTAAAAGCATGATTGACCAATTAGAAAAGATTATAGGTTGCCCTAGAAGTTATTTTACAATTGAGTGCATATCATCAATATTCATAAAAGATGGCGATATATGTGAAGGCTATCCTCTCATCGAAGTAGTTTGGTTTGATAGGGGCCAAGAAATAAAAGACAAAGTTGCTAAAACCATAAATAGTTTTATCCATCAATGTGGTTATGAAAGCGTAGACATCTTCTTTACTGTACTAAAAGAAAACTCCTACTATGAAAATGGAGAACATTTTTAAATTTTACACAATAAAATAAGAAGTGGGTTGTTTTGACCTCCCACTTCCTATTTTATAGTTAATTTAGACTTCATTTAAAAATAAAGATGACATATTACATTTGCAGTTAAATCCAAAGAACTCTAACGACCTTTGCAATGCAAATAACACATAACTCATTTTATCTATTCTTGCATTTTCTCCCATGTGACCTATTCTTATTACCTGACCAGTTAAGTATCCAAAAGATCCAGCGAGCATTAAATTATAATTTTCTAACATGTAATTTCTAAGTTTAGCATCATCAATATTTTCAGGTATATCTATAACTGTAACTGTATTTGAGTATCCTTGTTTTATATATAATTCTAATCCAGCCTCCTTTACTGCTTTTCTAGTAGCATCAGCTATTTTAGAATGTCTTGATAAAATCTCCTTGTCCTCCAATAAGTTATCTATAGCCACTCCGAGTCCTATAATGTCACTTATTGGCTGTGTATATGGAAACCATTTATTTTCGTAATAATTTTCCCATACTAATAAATTACAATAAAAGGATGCTATAGGCTTTTTTCTATTTTTCATGACATTGAAAGCATCTTTACTTATACTTAAAATAGTAAGTCCAGGAGGTGCTGAGATACACTTTTGTGAGCCCCCTATCACTATATCTATTTTCCATTCATCTACCTTTACTTCTTCTCCTCCCATAGCTGCAACACTGTCTACAACTGTAATAATTCCTTTCTTCTTCAATAGAGGGCATATATTAGAAATATTATTTAACACCCCTGAAGGTGTATCACAGTGAACGACAGTTGCATATTTAAAATTGCTGTCCTCATCTAAGAACTTCTCAAGCTTATCTATATCAATTTCTCTTTCTCTATTTCCTTTAAAACATACAACTTCTCCACCATACATCTTTACAAAATCAGCAAACCCTTCACCAAATATTCCGTTGTCAATTACTAATACTCTATCCCCTTCTTCAGTCAATGATGCACATGCAGCTTCCAATCCTAATATTCCTTCTCCACTTAAAATTCTTACTTCATTCTTGGTCTTTAAAAATTGTGCTATCTTTTTACAAGTTTCTCTATAGAAATCATAAAACTTTAAATCTAAATCAGGATTGGTAGTTTCTAAGCTTCTCGCTAGTCTAACATTTTCTCTTACTTGAGTTGGTCCAGGGGTCATTATATATGGAACCTTCATTTGTATCACTCCTATATTTAGTATATAAAATATTTTAATGGAATTATATCACTTCCGTTAATTATTAAAAAATGTATTAATACAATTACAGATCTTATTAAGTATATTTGCACAAAATTTTTTTAAATATACTTAATGATATTTTTTCTATCTTTCAAATTTAGAAGAATATAATAAACTTTTTAGAAAAAAAATAATTTTATATTAATACCTTCCAATACGGTTCCATTTTAATTATAATAAAGTTTAATAATCATACCTAATAAGGAGATTTAAAAATGGATGCACAAGAAACTCTAAAGGAAAAAATCAAAATTATAACAGATAACTACGAAGATGAAAAAATAGATGGTTATATAACTGGTGATGGTCCAATTCCATGTGCCATAATATTTGTAGGAGAAGCTCCTGGTAAAAATGAAATAGAAAAAAGGAAACCTTTTGTTGGCATAGCCGGAAAAACCTTTGAAAAATATTTAAATACTATAGATCTATCTAGAGATAAAATTAGAATAACGAATACATGCTTTTTCAGACCTATAAAACTTAAAGAAAATCCAAGTGGCAGAGTCACAGTTAGTAATAGACCTCCTAAAAGTTCTGAAGTAGAACTTTTTCGCAATATTTTAGATGAGGAAATAAAATTGGTAAATCCCAGAATCATCATAACTCTTGGAAATATTCCACTAAAAAGATTTACTGATTTTAAATCTATTGGTGAATGTCATGGTGAACTCCACTTTAATGAAGATATGAAAAGATATATTTTTCCTATGTATCATCCCTCTTCTTTAACCTATAATAGAAATGAAAAATTTTTATCTATGTATGAAGAAGATTGGAATAAACTAAAAGCAGCTCTAAAAAACATCTGAATTTAGAGCTACTTTTTTAACAAACTTTTTCGTCTTAAATATAGCATTAGTAATGCAAATATTCCTCCACAGGTATCTATAATTACATCTCTTACTCGCGCAGTTCTACCTGGAATAAAATATTGATGTAGTTCGTCAGAGCATGAATATAAAAATACAATAGCAAGCGATAAAATTAATGCTTTCTTCAATTTAAAACTTTCATTTAACGCATTAAAAAGTAAAATATATAAGATCATATATTCAGTAAAATGAGCTGCCTTTCTAACTATAAAGTTAGCTAATTGACCTAATATATTATCTAAATTTAATCCCAATGTTTTAAATAGATATATTACAAATTTACTCTTTTCATCTGATATAACTGCTGGTTGATTAGAAAACCAAAATATTGTAATCATCCAAATGATGACTAACGTCCATTTTATTCTTTTACTCATTCCAATACCTCTAATAAATCTGGTTTAATAACATTCCATGTATAAGTATAATATGCAAATTTCTAAATTAGAATATAAAAAAAGAAGCATCTTTTAAGATACTTCTTGGTGGCTTACCGGGGAATCGAACCCCGGACACCATGATTAAAAGTCATGTGCTCTACCGACTGAGCTAGTAAACCATATTTAACCTGGCAACGACCTACTCT
>NZ_JAEEGC010000258.1 GCF_019207025.1 Clostridium thailandense
TTCAGCTTTGGAAACATATACCTGCGTATAAGTCTACTTTCCGGTATGGTTATCTATAAATAGTTAATTTAAAACTAATGAACGGTGAAGAGAAAACTTATTGTCCAAATGTTGATACAGAAATTATAACTGTATCAATATAGTTATCAAAAATATCTTAAATAGCAAAATTATACTATTGATACAGATTGAAAAAAAGTATATAATAAATTTATAAAATGATTTAGAAAAACGTTTACAAATGTGTTGAATAGAAGAAAAGCAATTTAAACATTTATTATTAAAGGAGAAAGTGGAAAATGGATAATAAAATTATATCAATTAATGATAATAAATTGGTTGAAGATAGATTAAAATTAAATTTCAAAGATAGTATAAATTATTTTAAAGCGACTGTTAAAGGGGCTATAAGTGCAATTATTAATGATGATACTGATAATATAATAGAACTAAAAAACAATGAAGAACTTGAAATTAAAGGTTTATTGATTTCCAAAGTAGAGTTTGTAAAGGATACCGAGAATTGTGTACTTGCTAAAGTAAAGTACAGTGCATTTGAAAAGAGTTCGATACTGTAGTTAGACATTAAAAAATAGTACAATAACTTCTTTAGACTTTAATATTCAATTTTATTTTTAGTTTTTCCATCATACCTTTTGTTAGTTCATACCAGTCATACTTGGCATTAAATCTTCATTCTTCTTTAATCTTTTTCATTTTCTTTCTAAAATTTTTTGTTTACCATTTAGAAAAATGCCACCTAGTTTATTACATAACGTATATTGATTATATAACTTTTACCAGCAAAATAAAGTATGTTAGAGAGTAAGTTTTAGTAAGAAAGAATATGAAAAAATTCACAGTAGAGAACAGTTAATGAAGATTAATATAATAATGATACAGTAAGTATAACTGTACTAGTATTTTTGTTTGAAGCATTTTAAATAGCGAAAAATATTTATTGATACAGATCCTGAAAAGATATATAATAGATTTATGTACTAGCATAAATCTATTATAATATAAGGGATAAAAATAATTGAAGAAAATGTTTACAAACATATTGATTAGAATAAAGGAAATTTAAATATTTATTTTATAAAGGGGAAATTGGGAAATGGATAAAAAAATTATATCAATAAACGAGAATAAATTGATTGAAGATAGATTGGAATTAAATTTTAAAGATAGGGTGAATTATTTTAAAGCGACCGTTAAAGGAGCTATAAGTGCAATTATTAATGATGATATTAATAATATAATAAAATTAAAAAATAACGAGGAATTTGAAATTAAAAATTTAGTGATTTCTAAAATAGAGTTTGTAAAGGATGCTCAGAATTGTGTTCTGGCTAAAGTAAAGTATTACGCATCCGAAGAGATAACGTAAAAAATTATTGATTATTATATCAAACATTATAATCCTAAGGAAAGGTTTGGAGACATCATTAATATATATAAAAAGAGGCTGTTGCTATGCAAAAGCCTCTTTTTAAATTTCTTATATATAGCATGCACTTACTGTCAACAAATAATCAACTGACTTTACAGATCTAGTTAGCTAATTAGGATGATACAAGTTGCTCAGAACTGATCATTTGCCAGATGTTTCTTTCAAGATATGACGAAGTTTATGAGATTTTGATGAATGGTATCCAATGGATTACAATCTATAGAAGGATAATAGTTTTTTTTGTCGAATATATAAATGTTAACTGAAAATATGAAATTTACTCAATTTTTTATTAGGAGGTTATTGAATGATCAATATTCCAGGCTATAATTTAAGTGAAAAAGTTTATGAAGGAAATAAAACTATAATTTGTAGTGGAATTAGATTAAATGACGGTATGCCTGTTTTATTGAAACTTCTTTGCAGCGAATATCCTAATTTATGTGATGTGATAAAGCTAAAAAACGAATATGAATTGAATCAAAAAATTCACAGCAATAATATTGTAAAAGTTTATGATTTAGAGAACTATAAGAAAACACCTGTTTTAATTCTAGAGAATTTTCATGGCAGATTTTTTCGTGAAATTTCAAATAAACTTAAAAAGCTTAATCTAATGGAATTTTTAATAATTGCAATTAACTTATCTCAAGCATTGATTGATATTTATAATAGTAACATTATTCACAAAGCTATTAATCCGGATAATATTATCATGAATATGGAAACTAAGACAGTAAAACTTACTGGTTTTGAAAATGCATCACTTTTTTCACAGGAGCTCAATGTTATAGACGCAATGACTGATTTAGAAAATACACTAGAGTATATTTCACCGGAACAAACTGGTAAGATAAAACGTAAAATCGATTATCGCACAGATTTTTATTCTTTAGGAGTAATTCTTTACGAAATGCTTACTGGGTCTTTACCTTTTAAGGCAAAGGATAAACTGGCTTTGGTTCATTGTCATCTTGCCATTAAACCTATATCTCCATATAAAAATGATTCTAATATTCCAAAGGTAATTTCAGATATAGTAATGAAACTTATGGAGAAAATGCCCGAAAATAGATATCAAAGTGCAATAGGTCTAAAAGCAGATTTACAAAAGTGCAGGGAGTTACTTGAATACACTGGTTCAGTAGCATATTTTAAAATAGGAGAAAAAGACTTTTCAGAAGCATTTAAAATTCCTGATAAACTGTATGGAAGAGAAAAAGAAATCAAAATATTAAAGGAAGATTTTAAAAAAATCAACAAAAATTCATTGAAAATTGTTATGGTTACAGGATATTCAGGTATAGGAAAATCTCAATTAGTAAATACAGTTCGACGATCTATCAAGAAACAGCTTGGATACTTCATTTCTGGAAAGTTTGATCAATTTGAACATGATATACCGTATTCAGCTTTGGTCAATTCTTTCAAGGATTTAGTTCAACAGATTTTAGGTGAAAATAAAGAACAAATAGAAGTTTGGAAGAATAAACTTTTAAATTCTTTGGGATCAAATGGTCAAATAATTATTAATGTGATACCCGAGGTAGAATTTATAATAGGGAAACAGCCAGAAGTTATTGAAGTTTCGCCAGAGGAAGAAAAAAATCGTTTTTTAAAAATATTTAAAGCTTTTGTTAGAACTTTTTGTGAAGAGCAGCATCCATTAATAATATTTTTAGATGACTTACAATGGGCAGACTTATCCTGCCTTAAGCTAATAGAAATTTTAATAAGCGATTCTGAAATAAATAATTTGCTTCTTATTGGTGCTTATAGAGACAGTGAAGTACATGAAAATCACCCTCTTAAATTTGCTTTAGATAGAATTCAAAGTAGAAACATACTAGTGAATACAATTTTTCTTAAACCTTTAGAGTTTATTGATATACAGCAAATGGTTGCAGAAATCTTTCACTGCGATTTAGAAGAAGCAAGTTTATTGGCAGAACTAAGTCATCAAAAAACAGGAGGAAACCCCTTATTTTTAAGTCAATTTTTATATTCCTTATATAGAGAGCAGCTAATTCAATTTAATAAAGAAGAATGGAGATGGCAATGGGATTTAGAAAGTATAAAAAATTCTCAAATAACTGATAATGTTGTAGAACTAATAGTAAATAGAATATTAAAATTTCCTCAAAATACAATTGAAACTTTAAAATTAGCGGCATGTATAGGAAGTAAGTTTGATTTAGACACATTGTCAATTATATGTAGAAAAAATTTGAGAGACACATATCTTGATATTTGTGCTGTATTAAAAGAAGGTATGATTTTACCACTAGATAGTTCAACTTCAGGCAGCTACAGCTTTCTTCATGACCGTATTCAGCAGGCTGCATATTCGTTAATTGAAGAAAAAAATAGAAAAGAAATACATCTTAAAATAGGAAGACTTATGATATCCGGTACTGATTTGGAGAAAAACAGAACAAAAGTCTTGGACATTGTTAATCAATTAAACATGGGTATTGAATTAGTACATAACCCTTCTCAAAAAGAACAAATAGCTAAGTTAGAATTAATTGCTGGGAAGATGGCAAAGAAGTCAAATGCATATGATACAGCATATAAATATTTATGTAATGGAATAATTTTGATGGATAACTATGGGTGGAAGAATTCTTATGAACTAACTCATTCCCTGTATGTTGAAGCTGCAGAAATAGCTTTCTTAAATGGCGACTATAATGCAGTAGAAGAATATACTAAAGATGCATTAAAAAACAGTAAAACAGTATTAGATAAAGTTAAGTTATATGAGACTAAGATTATTGCCTATACTGCACAGAATAAAAAATTAGAGGTACTTGATACTGCGTTATTTGTTCTTAAACTTTTAGGTATGAATTTTCCCAAAAATCCAAGCTTAGCAGATGTTTTAGTTTCGTTGGTGAAAACAAAAACTATATTAGTTGGAAAAGAGCCATATGATTTACTTGAATTGCCGGAGATGACAGATTTATTTCTATATGCTGCACTTAGAATTATGATGAAGATGGGCATGGCAACTTATATGCTGAATCCAAATCTTTTTCTACTTATAACATTAAAAGCAGTTAGATTATACATTAGAAATGGAAATTCAAGTAGTTCATCTATAGGTTACGCTGCTTATGGAATGCTTTTGTGTTGTATTGGTGATATTGATTCTGGATATAAATTTGGACAACTATCCTTAAAAATATTAGATAAGTTTGATGGAAAAGAATATAAGGCTCAGACACTTGTCTTATATAATTGCTTTGTGAGTTCATGGAAATTAAGTGCAAAAAGTACATTGGATGAATTTATTAAAGCCTATTCTACTGGATTAGAAACGGGAAAACTGAATTATGCATGTACAGCTGCTTGTTTATATAGTATTTATGCCTATTATTCAGGGTATAACCTAACTGATCTAGAAAGAAAAATGTGTGAGTATAACAGTTTTATGAATAATATAAAAAATAAGGAAGCTCTGACAACACAGTCAATATATCATCAAGCAGTATTAAATTTAATAGGATCTTCAAATAATACTTATTGTTTGAAGGGTAAAGTATATGATGAAGAACAAATGATACCTGTACATTTAGAAAAAAAGGATATAAATAATCTTTGTGATGTATATATAAATAAATCGATTCTTTCATACTTATTTGGTGAATATGAGAAAGCTTTAAAAAATACTAAAATTGCAGAAAAATATTTAAATGGAGTAAGTGGTACTTTAAGTATTCCAGTTTTTTATTTTTACAACTCATTAATTATTCTTTCAGAGTTTGAACACCAATCACTATTTAGAAAAAGACAAATTCTAAATAAAGTTTTTATAAGTCAACGTAAAATGAAGAAATGGGCAAAACATGGAGAAAGTAATTTTTTACATAAATTTTATCTGGTAGAGGCCGAAGAGGCAAAAGCTTTGGGAAAAACTTTTAAAGCAATTAATTTTTATGAAAAGGCTATTAAATTAGCATCAGACAATGGTTATATTCAAGAGGAAGCACTTGCAAATGAATTAGCAGCAAAGTTCTATCTACATTTGGAAAATGAACGAATAGCAAAGATTTATATGGAACAGGCAATATATTGCTACATTTTATGGGGAGCAACTTCCAAAGTAAATCAGTTAAAGAAATTATATTCACAAGTTTTAGGTTTTAATAAAAATAATAGCGAATCCATTAAAAATATGCCTGCTAACTTGGAATATAAAACAGATAAATCTTCTATGGTTTTAGATATTGCAACAATTATAAAGGCAACCCATGCAATTTCTAGTGAAATTAAATTAGAAGAGCTTTTGAAAAAACTAGTATATATAGTTCTTGAAAATGCAGGGGCACAAAAAGTTTGCTATTTAATAAAAAAAGAAGAAAGGTATTTTATACAAGCAGAAGGAAGTATAGATGGGAATAAAATAGAAGTTATGAAGGAAATTGACATTAAAAGCAATGCGAATTTACCTAAGAAAATAATTTACTATGTGGGACGTTCGGGAGATAGCGTTATATTGGAAGATGCAACTACATCTGAAAAATATAAAAATGATCCTTATATTGTTGCTAAAAAGCCTAAGTCTATTATGTGTATGCCAGTGATAAGTAAGGGGAATTTGCTAGGTATTCTTTATTTAGAGAACAGCTTAATCGAGGGGGTATTTAATAATGAACGTATAGAAATATTGAAAATTATCTCTTCACAATTGGCAATTTCTATGGAAAATGCAGCTCTTTACACCAATTTGAAGAATTCTGAAAGGAAGCTCAGAAAGCACCACAATGAACTTGAAGAATTAGTAGAAGAAAGAACAGCTAAATTAAAAGAAGAAATTGCTGAACGTAAAAAAGCTGAAAAATTACTAGAAGAAATGGCTAACCATGATAGCCTTACTGGTCTTCCAAATAGAAAATTATTTTATAGAGAGTTAAATCATTCACTACAATTAGCAAAAGAAAATAAATTTTCGCTAGCAGTTCTATTTATTGATTTAGATGGCTTTAAAATAATAAATGATACATTGGGACATGGCAGCGGAGATATAGTTTTAAAAATTGTTTCACAAAGGTTGCTTTCAGTTGTAAGAGAAGGTGATGTGGTTTCAAGATTTGGTGGAGATGAGTTTATAATAGTTATGAAAAAATTATATAATATTGATATAATTGGTCATGTCTGTCAAAATATTATTGATGAAGTCGGGAAAAAAATTATTTTAGGAGAAAACGTGGGTCATGTAACAGCAAGTATAGGGGTTTCCATTTTTTCAGAGTATGGAGATAGTGTGGAAAAATTGATTAAAAAAGCTGATGATGCAATGTATATAGCAAAAAAATCTGGAAAGAATAAGGTTGTTTTTAGTTAACTATTTTTGTAAAAGGTATTGGTTTTATTTATAGATACCCATACCAGAAAGTAGACTTATACGCAGGGAGATGTTTCCAAAGTTGAAAGCCACATATAAAAACT
>NZ_JAEEGC010000259.1 GCF_019207025.1 Clostridium thailandense
TTTAAATTTTAGATTCTCAATCCCGTTCCATGGTTGGTATACATATATACTGTATGATTTAGCATTTTCAAATGTATTATTTGTAATAACAAGATTTGAAGTATCAGCTGTATTTGGATATAACATAATATGAGCTCCAGTTGGATTAGGTCTTTGTATATGTCCCCAACCTCCTCCGGCATTTATACATATATTGTTTTCGAAAATAATGTCATGTGTTTTACCACCAACTCCAGTATTCCAATATTCAAAGGACATCTCTGCATTTTTTATCGTGTTATTTCTATATATAATATTATATTGCTGAATTCCATTGTCGTTTCCTTGATTTGTTAATCCAGAGTCATATATATCCGATATATTACAACCATCTACTAAGTTATCATGTGCATTGTCCCAGAATTCTACGCCATTACCAAACCGTACAGGAGATCCATCATTTTGAAATACATTTTCCTGAATTCCGCCACCCATATAACTTATATCACAATTTAGTATGCTTATGTGATGAGTGTTGCCTCCACTGATGCCGTGGGAGCCACCGTATCTTAAATCCAGTCCATTGTAAACAACATAACTTTTATTAGATTCATTGATTATAGGTTTTGTAAGAGCACATTCAATTTTATGATATATTTCAGCAGGATTTTTTTCAGAGTAGATCTTAATAGTTTGATTTTTCTTATCATACCAAAATTTATTTTGGTCAGTTAATTCAGATTCATTAAAGACTTTAGTTCCACAGGCTTCACCATCATTAAAGATTATATTTCCAATATCAGGGAATAAGTTTAAATTAGACGTTTCGGTAAAACTAATATTGCTTAAATATAGAGTTGAGCCTTCTGGTAATGCATCACCTAGATAAAATGTTATTCTGCCATTAGGATCAGTACAATTTGCTGTATAGTAAACTGAATAGTTATCCCAATCTGTAGATATGCTCGGGGATAAATCGGAGTGATAAGAGTATCTATCAGCCCACGGACTATTACATTGCATTAGGCTAATTTTGGGGATTTTAAATGCTGTAGTAGATTTAGCCTTAAAACTAAGTTTATAAGTCTTATTTGTGGTTAGATTTAA